>NZ_JBXWCS010000008.1:0-251738 GCF_057320385.1 Enterobacter cloacae complex sp. 394F7
TCGGGTCTCAGTCCAGGGCATAGCGAGTCTCCTCTTCTATGCCAGTTATAACTGTTACCCATGTATCCGGTCTAAAGTGTCACCCATGTTTCCGGTTCATACCGTAGCGCCACCCGGCAGGAAAGGCGGTTGTATAAAAGAGGGTAGGGTTTTTCATAAATTTAAGGCCGGGAATTTCCCGGCCTTATTAAATATTCATCTGCCATTACAGGCGAAAACAATTAGCGACTACGGAAGACAATGCGGCCTTTGCTCAGGTCGTACGGGGTCAGTTCAACAGTCACTTTGTCGCCCGTCAAAATGCGGATATAGTTTTTGCGCATTTTACCGGAGATGTGCGCAGTTACCACGTGACCGTTTTCCAGCTCTACGCGAAACATGGTGTTAGGCAACGTATCAAGTACGGTACCCTGCATTTCAATATTGTCTTCTTTGGCCATCTAATCCTCTGGGGTATCACTACCAAGTTTTGAACCGGCAAGATAATGCCGAAATTCATCAATTAAGTAAAGAATTGCGCGTTTAAAACGCAGCAAAACAGTTTCGGCGCATTGCCCAAGCGTCACGGTACAACCGAACGGAAAGCGCATTCGTAAAGGGGATACAACAGGATAAACGTCAGGACGTTATCTGAAGCGAAGGTCCCAAACGGCGGCGGGGCAACAGGCAGAAGCTACTCTGCGGCATAATTATAACACCCTCATAAAAAATATGCGGAAAACATTTAGACATTGGGCATAAAGAGTGTCCGCGGTACCCAAAAATCGCGCGGCAGCTTCTCCTGACGGCAGTTATCCAGGTGCTCAATGTAGTGGCGGCGGGAGATTTCAACCGCACCGAGGGAGGCGGTATGCTCGTTCAGAACCTGACAATCCAGCAACTGCCCGCCGCGCTGAGCAAACTCCTGGCAGAAAACTAGCAGGGCCGTTTTCGAGGCGTTTACCGCCCGGGAGAACATCGACTCACCGCAGAACAACGTCCCCTGCGCGACGCCGTACATACCGCCAACAAGTTCGCCACCTTCCCACACCTCAATGGAGTGGGCGTAGCCAAGCTCGTGCAGTTGATGATAGGCAGTGATGATATCGCGGGTGATCCATGTCCCCTCATGACGGTCTTCCGCACACCCTTCTATCACCTGACCGAAGGCGTGATTCAATGTGACCCGGTACGGTGATTTTGCGTGGAAACGCTTCATGCTGCGGCTCAGGTGAAACTGCGTGGGCCAGAGCACGGCGCGCGGATCGGGAGACCACCATAAAATAGGGTCGCCAGGTGAAAACCACGGGAATATGCCGCGCTGGTAGGCCATCAGGAGCCGGGCAGGGCTGAGATCGCCGCCAAGTGCCAGCAGCCCATTGGGTTCACGCAGCGCTCCCTCTGGCGACGGGAACGCAATGTTATGACGAGAAAGCTGGACCAGGCGCATGACAGCAAAACTCCAGTACGCGAGTGAGGACGCTACAAATATAGTCTACAGACGCTGTTTAAACTGGTAGTAGCGACCCTGTTTCGTCAACAGCTCTGCGTGACTACCTTGCTCAATAATGTGTCCGTTGTCCATCACAATTATCCGATCAAAACTTGCCAGTCCACGCAGGCGGTGTGTCACCATCAGGACGGTTTTACCGGCCATAACATTCGCAAGTAAATCAAGGATCTGGCTTTCAGTTGTCGCATCAAGCCCTTCTGTGGGCTCGTCGAGCAACATTAGCGGCGCATCATGCAGCAGCGCGCGCGCAATCGCCAGACGACGCAGCTCACCGCCAGAGAGTTGACGACCGCCTTCACCCAGCCAGCTGTTCAGGCCATCGTCTTCAAGCAGCTTATGCAGCCCGACCTGCTCCAGCATGGCGCGGAGTACGTCATCAGTGGCTTCCGGTGCAGCCAGCAGCAGGTTATCGCGCAGCGTGGCGCTGAAAAGATGAACGCGCTGCGGAACCACGCTGACGGTTTTGCGCAGCGCCTGTTCGCTGAAGTCTGTCAGCGGAGTTCCGTTAAACTGAATCTGACCTTGCTGTGGATCCCAGGCTCGCGTTAACAACTGCAAAAGCGTGGATTTGCCGCAGCCGGTACGGCCGAGGATCGCAATCCGCTGACCCGCATCCACAGCGAGGCTGATGCCTTCCAGCGCATTCTGTGCCTGCTTGTCATAGGCGAAGGTGACGTTACTGAGCGTCAGGGCAACCTGCTCAGGCGTGGCCGTTTGCTCTGCGGTGAACTTCACCTCCGGATCCTGCTCCGCAATCTCCGTGATGCGCAGGGCAGAGGCGATGACCTGGCCGAGATGCTGGAAGGCACCCGTCACCGGCGCCAGCGCTTCAAAGGCCGCCAGGGCACAGAATACGAACAAGGCAATCAGAGGGCCCGGCTGTGCGTTATTGCCAACGCCACCGGACGCCATCCAGAGCATGGCGATGACCGCGACACCCCCGATTAACATCATAAGCGCCTGAGAGAACGCGGTAAGCTCAGACTGACGGCGCTGGGCTTCATGCCAGTTCAGTTCTGTGTTCTCCATTCGCGCACGGTAGCGCTCGCTGGCGCCAAATATCGTCAGTTCGGCCTGCCCCTGTAACCAGGAGGTGAGCTGCTGGCGGTACTCCCCGCGCAGACGCGTCAGGTTCTCTCCGGTGGATTTACCCGCGCGGTAAAATAGCGGCGGCAGGATAATGAGCGTCAAAAGCATGATCCCGCCCAGCGTCAGCGCAACAGCGACATCCAGCACCGACAGACCCAGCGTGACCACCACAATCACCACAAACGCGCCGACTATCGGGGAAATCACGCGCAGGTAGAGGTGATCCAGGGTGTCGACATCCGCAACCACACGGTTGAGCAATTCCCCCTGACGAAAACGCGCCAGTCCGGCAGGGGAGAGGGGCAGCAGTTTACTGAAGGTGTAAATGCGCAGATGTTGCAGCACGCGGAATGTCGCGTCATGGCTGACCAGTCGCTCGAAGTACCGTCCTGCCGTACGGGTAATGGCAGTGCCGCGGACGCCCGCCGCCGGAAGCATGTAGTTGAAGCTGTAGAGCCCGGCGACCCCCGCCACGGCAGAGGCAGACAAGAACCAGCCGGAAAGCGTGAGCAGGCCGATGCTGGCAAGCAGGGTCACAATGGCCAGCACGATGCCCAGCGTCAGCATCCATTTATGGCGTTTATAGAGCGCGAGATAGGGAAGCAGGGCACGCATCAGATGTCCTCCTGACGATTCGCCAGCAGGGCAGCGAAAGGACCCTGCGCGGTAACGAGAGAGGCGTAATCGCCTTGCTCAACAATACGACCGTTTTCCATGACCCAGATCTGGTCCCAGTCGGCAATGCCTTCCAGCTGATGAGTGACCATCAGGGTGGTTTGCTGCCGCGAGGCGGCGTTCAGGGCCGCCATCACGCGCTGTTCACTGTGCGCATCCAGGCTGGCCGCTGGCTCGTCCAGCAGCATTAACTGGCATGGATTAAGCAACGCGCGGGCGACCGCCACGCGCTGCGCCTGGCCCACGGATAACCCGGCAGACTGATCGCCGACAACGGTATCGACGCCATGCGGAAGCAGCGGCAGAAACTCGCTGACCCAGGCGCGGTCGAGAACAGATTGCAACTCGTCTTCACGTGCATCCGGGCGAGCCAGCAGGACGTTTTCCCGCAGCGTCGGGGCTGGCAGCTGCGGGTTTTGCCCCACCCAACTGAGCTGTTTTCGCCAGGCGTTCGGATCGAGATCGCGCAGTTCGGTTTTGTTGATGCGCAGTGAGCCGGTATAAGCCATAAAACCGGATAACGCATTAATCAGCGAGCTTTTCCCTGAACCACTGGTCCCTACCAGCACCACCCGTTGCCCGGCGGGTAAGGTAAAGTTCAGTGGGCCAGCCAGCACTTTCCCTTCCGGTGACAGGATAGAGAAATCACGTGCTTCAATGGTAACGGGTTCATTGGCGTTCAGCGTTACCTCTCCCCGCTCCGGATGCGCCAACGGCGTCTCCAGGAACGTTTTCAGGCTGTCAGCCGCGCCAACGGCCTGCGCTTTGGCATGGTAGAAGGTGCCAAGATCGCGAAGCGGCTGGAAAAATTCCGGAGCCAGAATAAGCGCCAGGAAACCGGCCGACAGCGTTACCGCCGTACCGTAGTGACCAAAATCCAGCGCGCCGAGATACGAGAAACCAAAATAGACCGCCACGAGGGCGATAGAGAGCGAGGTAAAGAATTCCAGTACGCCAGACGACAGAAACGCCAGACGTAACACTTCCATCGTGCGCTGACGGAAATCCTGCGACGCCAGGCGAATGTTTTCCGTTTCGGCTTCACCCCGGCCAAAAATGCGTAACGTCTCCATCCCGCGCAGACGATCAAGGAAATGGCCACTCAGGCGACCCAACGCAAGGAAGTTACGGCGGTTCGCATCGGCCGCTCCCATCCCCACCATCGCCATAAACAGGGGGATCAGCGGGGCGGTGCCCAGCAGGATCAGCGCAGCTACCCAGTTGACAGGGAAAATGGTTATCACAATCAGCAGCGGGACGCAGACGGCAAGCGCCATCTGCGGAAGATAGCGGGCGTAGTAGTCGTGCATATCGTCAATCTGTTCAAGGATTAACGTTGCCCAGCTTCCGGCTGGTTTTCCCTGGATCCATGCGGGCCCGGCTTCCTGAAGACGATCAAGCACCTGTCGGCGAATTTCGTAGCGAATATGCTGCCCTGCGTGAAAACCAACGCGTTCGCGCAGCCAGACGACCCAGGCGCGCAGAATGAAAACCAGGATCAGGACGATGAAGGGCAGCAGAAGCGCTTCACGCGGAATGTTCTCCATGATCATATGATTGAGAATGCGGGCCAGCAGCCATGCCTGGGCAACAATCAACAGACCACTGATCAGTCCCAGAAGACGGGAAATCATGAGCCAGCGGCGGGAAAGAACGCTCTGCTGTTTTAGCCAGCGTGTTAACTCTTGTTGACGGGTTTTTTCCATTGCGTGCTTTGCAGGTGATGTTATTAGAAAGTGGGCAGCGCAATGTTACAACGAGGAGACAATAAAGGCGACTTATCGCCGCCTTTATTTACGTTTGTTACTGACTTGTAAAGATTATTTACCTTGTTCAGCCAGCCCATCAAGGTAGCGTTCAGCGTCCAGCGCGGCCATGCAACCGGTGCCTGCGGAGGTGATCGCCTGACGGTAAATGTGGTCCATGACGTCACCAGCAGCGAACACACCCGGGATACTGGTCTGGGTCGCGTTGCCGTGAATACCGGACTGCACTTTGATGTAGCCGTTTTCCAGCTCCAGTTGCCCCTCGAAGATCGCCGTGTTCGGGCTGTGGCCGATAGCCACAAACAGGCCCGCCACTTCCAGCGTTTCGACGTTATCGGTGTTCTGGGTATCACGAATACGCAGACCGGCAACGCCCATCTGATCGCCCGTCACTTCTTCCAGCGTACGGTTAGTGTGCAGCACAATGTTGCCGCTTGCCACTTTATCCATCAGACGTTTGATCAGGATCTTCTCGGCGCGGAAAGTGTCGCGACGGTGGATCAGGTGCACTTCTGAAGCGATGTTCGCCAGATAGAGCGCCTCTTCTACGGCGGTGTTACCGCCGCCGATGACCGCGACTTTCTGGTTGCGATAGAAGAAACCGTCGCAGGTTGCGCAGGCAGAAACGCCGCGACCTTTGAACGCCTCTTCTGACGGCAGGCCAAGGTAGCGGGCAGAAGCGCCCGTTGCGATAATCAGCGCATCGCAGGTGTACTCGCCGCTGTCGCCCGTCAGGCGGAACGGACGGTTCTGCAAATCGACCTTGTTAATATGGTCGAACAGAATTTCGGTTTCGAATTTAGCCGCATGCTCGTGCATACGCTCCATCAGCAGCGGCCCGGTCAGGTCGTTAGGGTCGCCTGGCCAGTTTTCCACTTCAGTGGTGGTGGTCAGCTGACCGCCTTTTTCCATACCGGTAATCAAAACCGGTTGCAGGTTAGCGCGTGCAGCATAGACCGCCGCGGTATATCCCGCAGGTCCAGAACCAAGAATTAGCAGCTTACTGTGTTTGGCCGTGCCCATGAGATCCCCATTGTTGTTGGCAGACAGTTGGCTGGATTGTAGGGAATTTGTTGCCGTAAAAAAAGAGCACAGCAATGTTGATCTCAATCTGTACGATAGGCAATGACGATAAATTGAGCGCTATAACATCAGGCTTACTTCTTAAATTCGCTTGTTTATAAGGCAATAAAATGAGGATTAATACCCCACCGAAATGAATATCCGGCATGTTGTACTAAAAATCGATGTTTTGCTTTGACAATCCCCTGCGCTTTTGCGAAAACATTCAAGGAAGAAAAAAAACCGCGTTAACCGTGTGCCGCATAGGCATGCATGTAAATGCCATTTTTACCGGGTCAGTGAAATCTACGCATGGCGTGGACAGACGCCATACGTGATGTCGGTGACTGCCTTCGGGCAACGGTCTTCTTACCAACAGAACCCGAATCCGCATCGCGTCTAATAGATAACCAGGCGATGTGATGACTAACGGGTACAGGCTCTGAACAGTGATGTGCACAGGGTCCAGGCAGGAGTAGGGAAGGAATACAGAGAGACAATAATAATGGTAGATAGCAAGAAGCGCCCTGGCAAAGATCTCGACCGTATCGATCGTAACATTCTTAATGAATTGCAAAAGGATGGGCGTATTTCCAACGTCGAGCTTTCAAAACGTGTGGGACTTTCCCCGACGCCGTGCCTTGAGCGTGTGCGCCGACTGGAAAGACAGGGTTTTATTCAGGGCTATACGGCTCTGCTGAACCCGCATTATCTGGATGCCTCACTTCTGGTATTTGTTGAGATTACTCTGAATCGTGGTGCACCGGATGTGTTTGAGCAATTTAACGCCGCTGTACAAAAACTTGAAGAAATTCAAGAGTGTCATCTGGTTTCTGGCGATTTCGACTACCTGTTGAAAACCCGCGTACCAGATATGTCCGCCTACCGTAAGCTGCTGGGTGAAACCCTGCTGCGTCTGCCAGGCGTGAACGACACCCGTACCTATGTGGTGATGGAAGAGGTCAAACAGAGCAATCGTCTGGTTATTAAGACGCGCTAACACGGAACAGGTGCAAAATCAGTGTAGTTTGATTACACTCCTGTTAATCCATACAGCAACAGTGCCGGGGTGTCCCGGCGCTGTTGTCCGTTTTAGCAAACAGGCAGGATATGCCTGATACCTGGAGAGCCTTTCTTGAGCCAGGAATACACTGAAGACAAAGAAGTCACATTATCGAAGCTAAGCAGCGGACGTCGGCTCCTTGAGGCGTTGCTGATTGTTATTGCCCTTTTTGCCGTCTGGCTGATGGCAGCCTTACTCAGTTTCAACCCCTCAGATCCCAGCTGGTCACAAACTGCATGGCATGAGCCTATCCATAATTTAGGCGGCGTTCCCGGTGCCTGGCTTGCGGACACCCTGTTTTTCATTTTCGGTGTGATGGCCTATACCATTCCCGTCATTATTATTGGCGGATGCTGGTTTGCCTGGCGCCATCGTCAGAATGACGACTACATCGATTATTTCGCGGTTTCGCTGCGCCTGATAGGCGCGCTGGCGTTGATCCTCACTTCCTGCGGGCTGGCAGCCATCAACGCCGATGACATCTGGTATTTCGCGTCTGGCGGGGTCATCGGTAGCCTGCTGAGCTCTGCACTGCAGCCTATGCTTCACAGCAGCGGCGGTACCCTGGCACTGCTGTGCATCTGGGCGGCAGGATTAACGCTGTTCACCGGCTGGTCGTGGGTGAGCATTGCCGAGAAGATCGGCAGTTTTGTCCTCACTATTCTGACCTTTGCCAGCAACCGTACCCGTCGTGACGACACATGGGTCGATGAAGACGAATATGAAGATGAGTACGAAGAGGAAGACGATGCGCCCGTACAGCGTCGTGAATCTCGTCGTGCACGTATTTTGCGTGGAGCACTGGCACGCCGTCAGCGCGTCGCCGAGAAATTTGCCAACCCACTGGGCCGTAAAACCGATGCGGCGCTCTTCTCCGGTAAACGCATGGACGAAGACGATCATGTTGAGTACCGTTCAGCCGGTGCCGCCGTCGATCCTGATGATGTGCTTTTCTCTGGCAGTCGCGCCACGCCGGGCGATTTTGATGAATACGATCCACTGCTAAACGGTCACTCTGTTACCGCACCGGTTGCCGCCGCGGCAGCCGCGACCACGGCGGCGCAGGCTTATGCTGCACCAGCGGAAGCCGTTATGCCGTCTGCGTCGGTTCCCGCTCCCGAGTCCGCTATTCAACAGCCTCAGGTAGAGTGGCAAACGGCGCCTGGCGTTCATACGCCAGAGCCGGTTATCGCACCAGAGCCAGAAAGCTATGCGCCGGTCCAGCAGGAGCCGTGGCAGCAACCTTATCAGCCTGAGCCCGTTCATGAGCCGCAGGGGTACCCGTACGACGAGCAGCCCGTCGCGCAACCGTATCAGGAGTATGTCCCTGAGCCTGTTCCGCCTGCTGAGCCTTACGTCGCGCCTCAACCAGAACCTGAGGTGGTGGAAGAGGTCAAACCCTCTCGTCCGCCAATGTACTATTTCGAAGAGGTTGAAGAGCGCCGTGCCCGTGAGCGCGAGCAACTGGCAGCATGGTATCAGCCTGTTCCCGAGCCGGTGCAGGAGCCTGTTGTGAATACACCTTCTTTCTCCGGACCGCCGGCTACTTCAACGCCTGCGGTTGCACCAGTGGCAGAGAGCGTGAAACAGGCTACAGCAGCCGCTTCGGCTGCGGCGCCGGTCTTTAGCCTGGCGACAGGTGGAACACCACGTCCTCAGGTAAAAGAGGGGATTGGCCCGCAGTTGCCGCGTCCTAACCGCGTGCGTGTGCCAACCCGCCGCGAGCTGGCATCCTATGGCATTAAACTGCCTTCTCAGCGTATGGCTGAGGAGAAAGCCCGTGAATCTGATTACGACGATGATGCAGATGAAATGCAGCAGGACGAACTGGCGCGTCAGTTCGCCGCACAGCAGCATCAGCGCTATGGCGAGGAGTATCAGCACGATCATCCTGCTCAGGCGGACGATGATGATGCCGCAGAGGCAGAATTAGCACGCCAGTTTGCGGCCACCCAGCAGCAACGCTATTCAGGCGAGCAGCCTACTGGTGCGAACCCGTTCTCGCTGTCGGATTTCGAATTCTCACCGATGAAAGATCTGGTGGATGATGGTCCGAGCGAACCGCTGTTCACGCCGAGCGTCATGCCGGAAGCCGAGCCGGTGCGTCAGCAGCCGGCCCCAGCGCCACAGGCTTACGCCCAGCCGCAGCAGCCTGCGCCACAATCTTATGCGCAGCCACAGCAGCCACAGCAGCCACAGCAGCCACAGCAGCCGCAATTCCAGCAGCCTCAGGCACAGCCGCAGGAAAGTCTCATTCATCCGCTGCTGATGCGTAACGGTGACAGTCGTCCGTTGCAACGTCCGAGCACGCCTCTGCCGTCGCTGGATCTGTTAACGCCGCCGCCAGCAGAAGTTGAGCCGGTCGATACCTTCGCGCTGGAGCAAATGGCCCGTCTGGTAGAAGCGCGTCTGGCTGACTTCCGTATTAAGGCGGACGTGGTCAACTACTCTCCAGGCCCTGTCATTACCCGTTTCGAACTCAACCTGGCGCCTGGCGTTAAAGCCGCGCGTATTTCAAACCTGTCCCGCGACCTGGCACGTTCTCTGTCGACCGTTGCGGTTCGTGTGGTTGAAGTCATTCCTGGTAAACCTTATGTCGGCCTTGAGTTGCCGAACAAAAAACGTCAGACCGTTTACCTGCGTGAAGTGCTGGACAACACCAAATTCCGCGACAACCCTTCACCACTGACCGTGGTGCTGGGTAAAGATATCGCGGGTGAGCCGGTGGTAGCCGATCTGGCGAAAATGCCTCACCTGCTGGTCGCGGGTACAACCGGTTCCGGTAAGTCGGTAGGTGTGAACGCCATGATCCTCAGCATGCTCTACAAAGCGCAGCCGGAAGATGTCCGTTTCATCATGATCGATCCGAAAATGCTGGAACTGTCGGTCTATGAGGGGATCCCGCATCTGCTGACGGAAGTTGTGACCGACATGAAAGACGCGGCCAACGCTCTGCGCTGGAGCGTCAACGAGATGGAGCGCCGCTATAAGCTGATGTCGGCTCTGGGCGTGCGTAACCTTGCCGGTTATAACGAGAAAATCGCCGAGGCGGCGCGGATGGGGCGTCCAATTCCCGATCCATACTGGAAACCGGGCGATAGCATGGATGCCCAGCATCCGGTGCTGGAAAAACTGCCTTACATCGTCGTGCTGGTGGATGAGTTCGCCGACCTGATGATGACCGTCGGTAAGAAAGTGGAAGAGCTGATTGCCCGTCTGGCACAGAAAGCGCGTGCGGCCGGTATTCACCTCGTCCTGGCGACGCAGCGTCCTTCTGTGGACGTCATTACGGGTCTGATTAAAGCCAACATTCCGACCCGTATCGCCTTTACCGTATCAAGCAAAATTGACTCGCGTACCATCCTTGATCAGGGCGGTGCTGAATCGCTGCTGGGGATGGGGGATATGCTCTACTCCGGCCCGAACTCCACCTCTCCGGTGCGCGTTCACGGCGCATTCGTTCGCGACCAGGAAGTGCATGCCGTGGTGCAGGACTGGAAAGCGCGCGGTCGTCCACAATACGTTGACGGCATTACCTCCGACAGCGAAAGCGAAGGCGGCGGCGGTGGCTTTGACGGCGGCGAAGAGCTGGATCCGTTATTCGACCAGGCGGTTAATTTTGTTACCGAAAAACGCAAAGCGTCGATCTCCGGCGTTCAGCGTCAGTTCCGTATTGGCTACAACCGCGCGGCGCGCATCATTGAGCAGATGGAAGCTCAGGGCATTGTCAGTGAGCAGGGGCATAACGGTAACCGTGAGGTGCTGGCTCCGCCGCCGTTTGATTGATCTTCAGCGTGTGCAAAGAAGGGTAAATCAGCCAAATTTAAGCATTTTCTTCTGTCACCTGCCTGCGGGCAGGTCCAGAATAGAAAACGGAAACCCCATTTCGGGATGACGTATTTTAAGGAACAACAATGAAAAAAATCGCAATCGCCTGTGCATTACTCACCAGTTTTGTCGCCAGCAGCGTCTGGGCTGATGCGGCCAGCGACCTTAAAAGCCGCCTGGATAAAGTGAGCAGCTTCCACGCCAGCTTCACGCAAAAAGTGACTGACGGCAGCGGTAATGCGGTGCAGGAAGGCCAGGGCGATCTGTGGGTAAAACGCCCAAATCTTTTCAACTGGCACATGACTCAGCCTGATGAGAGCATCCTGGTCTCTGACGGCAAAACCCTGTGGTTCTTCAACCCGTTTGTTGAGCAGGCAACCGCCACCTGGCTGAAAGATGCGACCAGCAACACGCCCTTTATGCTGATTGCCCGTAACCAGGCCAGCGACTGGCAGCAGTATAATATTAAGCAGAACGGTGATGAGTTTGTCCTGACGCCAAAAGGCAGCAACGGCAACCTGAAGCAGTTCACCATCAATGTAAGCACCAACGGTACCATCAATCAGTTCGGCGCCGTTGAGCAGGACGATCAGCGCAGCAGCTATCAGCTCAAATCACAGCAAAATGGCGCTGTCGATGCATCTAAATTTACCTTTACCCCGCCGCAGGGCGTAACGGTGGACGACCAACGTAAGTAAGAGGCATGAGTGGGCAACCTGTCGCTCGATTTTTCAGATAATGCGTTTCAACCTCTGGCCGCGCGTATGCGGCCAGAAAATTTAGCTCAGTATATTGGCCAGCAGCACCTGCTGGCTGCGGGTAAGCCGTTGCCGCGGGCCATTGAGGCCGGGCATCTGCACTCGATGATCCTCTGGGGACCACCCGGTACCGGTAAAACCACGCTTGCTGAAGTGATCGCCCGCTACGCTAACGCGGACGTCGAGCGCATCTCGGCCGTCACATCCGGTGTGAAGGAGATCCGCGAGGCAATTGAGCGCGCGCGGCAGAACCGTAACGCCGGGCGACGAACCATCCTCTTTGTGGACGAAGTCCATCGCTTTAATAAAAGTCAGCAGGATGCATTCCTGCCACACATCGAAGATGGCACCATCTTCTTCATCGGTGCCACCACCGAAAACCCGTCGTTTGAACTCAACTCAGCACTGCTTTCCCGGGCGCGCGTCTACCTGCTTAAATCGCTTACCACCGAGGATATTGAAAAAGTCCTCACCCAGGCGATGGACGACAAAGCCCGCGGCTATGGCGGACAGGACATTGTCCTGCCTGACGACACGCGTCGGGCAATTGCGGAACTGGTTAACGGCGATGCGCGGCGGGCGCTGAATACCCTGGAAATGATGGCCGATATGGCCGAAGTCGACGACGCCGGCAAACGGGTATTAAAACCGGAACTGTTGACCGAAATTGCCGGTGAGCGTAGCGCCCGTTTTGATAACAAAGGCGATCGCTTTTACGATCTGATCTCGGCGCTGCATAAGTCGGTACGCGGCAGCGCGCCGGATGCCGCGCTTTACTGGTACGCTCGCATTATCACTGCCGGTGGCGATCCGCTGTACGTCGCGCGTCGCTGTCTGGCGATTGCCTCAGAAGATGTTGGCAATGCCGATCCGCGCGCCATGCAGGTGGCGCTTTCGGCCTGGGATTGTTTTACTCGCGTCGGGCCGGCAGAAGGTGAGCGCGCTATTGCTCAGGCGATTGTCTATCTGGCCTGCGCGCCGAAAAGTAATGCCGTCTATACCGCATTCAAAGCGGCCATGTCAGATGCGCGTGAGCGCCCGGACTACGATGTGCCGGTGCATCTGCGTAATGCGCCAACGAAGCTGATGAAAGAGATGGGGTACGGGCAGGAGTATCGTTACGCTCACGATGAACCCAACGCTTACGCGGCCGGGGAGGAGTATTTCCCGCAGGAAATGGCACAAACCCGCTATTATCACCCCACAAACAGAGGTCTTGAAGGCAAGATTGGCGAAAAGCTCGCCTGGCTCGCCGGACAGGATCAAAATAGCCCTATAAAACGCTACCGTTAGTTCAGTCGTTGCGGTAATGTTGGCATTGTATCCCTGTGGCTGCAGGCTGTGGCCACATTTTCCTATTTTAATTCGATAAGCACAGGATAAGCATGCTCGATCCCAATCTGCTGCGTAATGAGCCAGACGCAGTCGCTGAAAAACTGGCACGCCGGGGCTTTAAGCTGGATGTAGATAAGCTGCGCGCTCTTGAAGAGCGTCGTAAAGTTCTGCAGGTACAAACTGAAAATCTGCAGGCAGAGCGTAACTCTCGATCGAAGTCCATCGGCCAGGCGAAAGCGCGCGGGGAAGACATTGAGCCATTACGCCTGGAAGTGAACAAACTGGGTGAAGAGCTGGACCAGGCGAAAGCTGAGCTGGACGTTCTTCAGGCCGAAATCCGTGATATCGCCCTGGCTATCCCGAACATTCCTGACGACAGCGTTCCTGTCGGTAAAGACGAAAACGACAACGTTGAAGTGAAACGCTGGGGTACGCCTCGTGAGTTCGACTTCGAGGTTCGCGATCACGTTACTCTGGGCGAAATGCACGCGGGCCTGGACTTTGCGGCAGCCGTGAAGCTGACCGGTTCTCGCTTCGTGGTGATGAAAGGTCAGATTGCTCATCTGCACCGTGCGCTGGCACAGTTCATGCTGGATCTGCACACTGAGCAGCACGGTTACAGCGAAACCTACGTTCCGTATCTGGTTAACCACGATACTCTGTACGGTACCGGACAACTGCCGAAATTTGCCGGCGATCTGTTCCATACCCGTCCGCTGGACGAGGAAGCCGACAGCAGCAACTACGCGCTGATCCCAACTGCGGAAGTGCCGCTGACCAACCTCGTGCGTGATGAGATCATCGACGAAGACGACCTGCCAATCAAATTGACGGCGCACTCTCCGTGCTTCCGCTCTGAAGCGGGTTCTTACGGCCGTGACACGCGTGGTCTGATCCGTATGCACCAGTTCGATAAAGTTGAGATGGTACAGATCGTTCGTCCGGAAGAGTCCATGGACGCGCTGGAAGAGATGACCGGCCACGCGGAGAAAGTGCTGGAGCTGCTCGGCCTGCCGTACCGTCGTATGGCGCTGTGCACCGGTGATATGGGCTTTGGCGCCTGCAAAACCTTCGATCTGGAAGTGTGGGTACCTGCGCAGAACACCTACCGTGAAATCTCCTCCTGCTCTAACGTCTGGGATTTCCAGGCGCGTCGTATGCAGGCACGCTGCCGCAGCAAGTCCGACAAGAAAACCCGTCTGGTGCATACCCTGAACGGCTCAGGTCTGGCTGTTGGCCGTACGCTGGTTGCCGTGCTGGAAAACTATCAGCAGGCAGACGGACGTATTGAGATCCCTGAAGTGCTGCGCCCATACATGAAAGGCCAGCAGTACATCGGCTAATTCTTTGCCTTACAACAAAAAAGCGCCTTTTGGCGCTTTTTTTATACCCTCGGTTTGATACGACGCAATACCCCCTCCCTCTAAAGTAGTAATACTCCTGCGAATGAAAGCCAGCATAAAACACGCATAACGCATTAGCTCGTTATATATAAAACTATATCGCGGTTAATTCCGCCCCTTATTCTTTGTGAGCAACCAAAGTGAGTCTTTATGAAAATCAAAGCGCCTGAAGCGTTAATGGCTGCCGAGGTCACTCGCCGTGGGTTGATGAAAACCACGGCTATTGGCGGTCTCGCCGTTGCCAGCAGTGCCTTCACTCTCCCTTTTACCCGACTGGCGTCGGCGGCGGATGCGTTTTCCCCGGCTACGGCCCCGGAAAACGTGGTGTGGAGCGCCTGTACCGTAAACTGTGGTAGCCGTTGTCCATTACGTATGCATGTGGTGGATGGCGAGATCAAATACGTCGAAACCGACAATACCGGTGACGATAACTACGACGGCTTGCATCAGGTTCGCGCCTGTCTGCGTGGCCGCTCAATGCGCCGCCGGGTTTATAACCCGGACCGTCTGAAGTACCCGATGAAACGCGTCGGTAAGCGCGGGGAAGGGAAGTTCGAGCGCATCAGCTGGGATGAAGCTTACGATATCATCGCCAGCAATATGCAGCGTCTGATAAAAGAGTACGGTAACGAATCCATCTACCTGAACTATGGCACCGGAACGCTCGGGGGAACGCTGACCCGCTCCTGGCCACCGGGCAAAACGCTGGTGGCGCGCTTGATGAACTGCTGCGGCGGTTATCTCAATCACTACGGTGACTACTCTTCTGCACAGATTGCTGCCGGTCTGAACTACACCTACGGTGGCTGGGCAGATGGTAACAGCCCGTCCGATATCGAAAACAGTAAGCTGGTGGTGCTTTTCGGTAACAATCCTGGTGAAACGCGCATGAGCGGCGGTGGGGTAACCTATTACCTTGAGCAGGCTCGCGCCAAATCTAACGCCCGGATGATCATCATCGATCCGCGTTATACCGATACGGGTGCAGGCCGGGAAGATGAGTGGATCCCTATTCGCCCGGGCACCGATGCGGCGCTGGTCAGTGCGCTGGCGTGGGTCATGATCACCGAGGACCTTGTCGATCAGCCATTCCTCGATAAATACTGCGTCGGATATGACGAGAAAACCCTGCCCGCCAGTGCCCCTGCCAACGGGCATTACAAGGCGTATATTCTGGGTCAGGGCAGTGACGGCGTGGCGAAGACCCCGGAGTGGGCATCAAAAATCACCGGGATACCGGCGGAACGTATTGTCCAGCTGGCGCGTGAAATCGGTTCAGCGAAACCGGCCTATATCAGCCAGGGCTGGGGGCCACAGCGTCATGCGAATGGCGAAATCGCCACTCGTGCTATTTCGATGCTCTCCATTCTGACCGGTAACGTGGGTATTAATGGTGGGAATAGTGGCGCGCGCGAAGGTTCCTATTCGCTGCCGTTTGAACGGATGCCAACCCTGGAAAACCCGGTTCAGACAAGTATCTCCATGTTTATGTGGACCGACGCCATTGAGCGCGGGCCGGAGATGACCGCCCTGCGCGATGGCGTACGGGGCAAAGACAAGCTGGATGTGCCGATCAAGATGATCTGGAACTACGCGGGTAACTGCCTTATTAACCAGCACTCGGAGATCAACCGCACCCACGAAATCCTGCAGGATGACAAGAAGTGCGAGATGATTGTGGTGATCGACTGCCATATGACCTCATCGGCGAAATATGCGGATATTCTGCTGCCGGATTGCACCGCCTCGGAGCAGATGGATTTCGCGCTGGATGCCTCCTGCGGCAACATGTCCTACGTGATCTTCACCGACCGGGCCATCAAACCGCGTTTCGAGTGCAAAACCATCTATGAGATGACCTCTGAG
Source organism: Enterobacter cloacae complex sp. 394F7 (assembly GCF_057320385.1). Taxonomy (NCBI): domain Bacteria; kingdom Pseudomonadati; phylum Pseudomonadota; class Gammaproteobacteria; order Enterobacterales; family Enterobacteriaceae; genus Enterobacter; species Enterobacter cloacae complex sp. 394F7. Next base: position 16,338 of record NZ_JBXWCS010000008.1, read on the forward strand.
CTGGCGAAACGTCTTGGCGTCGAACAACAATTCACAGAAGGCCGCACTCAGGAAGAGTGGATGCGTCATCTGCATGAACTTTCCCGTAAAGCGATCCCTGACCTGCCGGATTTCGATACCTTCCGCAAGCAGGGCATCTATAAACAGCGCGATCCGCAAGGGCACCACGTGGCGTACAAAGCCTTCCGCGACGATCCGCAGGCGAATCCGCTGACCACGCCATCGGGCAAAATCGAGATTTACTCCGAAGAGCTGGCAAACATTGCCGCAACCTGGGAATTGCCGGAAGGGGATGTTATCGATCCCCTGCCGATCTACACGCCCGGGTTTGAAAACTATAACGATCCGCTGACCGCAAAATTCCCGCTGCAACTGACCGGATTCCACTACAAAGCGCGCGTTCACTCCACCTACGGCAACGTTGATGTGCTGAAAGCCGCCTGCCGCCAGGAGATGTGGATTAACCCGATGGATGCGAAAGCGCGAGGCATCAGTAATGGCGATCGCGTGCGTATCTTTAACGGTCGCGGCGAGGTGCATATTGAAGCCAAAGTGACGCCCCGCATGATGCCTGGCGTTGTCGCACTGGGGGAAGGCGCGTGGTACAGCCCGGATGCAAACCGCATCGACCAGGCTGGCAGTATTAACGTACTGACCACGCAACGCCCGTCGCCGCTGGCGAAAGGTAACCCGTCCCACACAAACCTTGTTCAGGTTGAGAAGGTGTAAGGAGTAACCGATGACAACCCAGTATGGATTTTTTATTGATTCCAGCCGTTGCACCGGGTGCAAAACCTGCGAGCTGGCCTGCAAGGATTACAAAGACCTGACCCCGGACGTCAGCTTCCGCCGGATCTACGAATACGCGGGCGGCGACTGGCAGGAGGATAACGGCGTCTGGCATCAGAACGTCTTTGCCTATTACCTGTCGATTGCCTGTAACCACTGTCAAGATCCGGCCTGCACCAAAGTGTGCCCGAGCGGGGCGATGCACAAGCGTGACGACGGGTTTGTGGTGGTGGATGAGGATGTCTGCATTGGCTGCCGCTACTGCCATATGGCCTGTCCGTACGGTGCGCCGCAGTACAACGCCGCCAAAGGCCACATGACCAAGTGCGACGGCTGCCACGACCGCGTCGCAGAGGGCAAAAAGCCGATTTGCGTGGAGTCCTGTCCGCTGCGGGCGCTGGACTTCGGCCCGATTGACGAGCTGCGTAAAAAACACGGCCAGCTTGCGGCCGTCGCGCCACTGCCGTCCGCGCACTTCACCAAGCCGAGCATTGTGATTAAACCTAACGCCAACAGCCGCCCGACGGGAGATACCACCGGCTATCTGGCAAACCCGAAGGAGGTGTGAGATGGGAAGTGGATGGCATGAATGGCCGCTGATGATCTTCACGGTCTTTGGGCAGTGCGTGGCGGGTGGCTTTATTGTGCTCGCGCTGGCGTTACTGAAAGGCGATTTGAAAGCTGAACAGCAGCAGCGCGTGGTGCTGAGTATGTTTGGTCTGTGGGTGTTGATGGGGATCGGTTTTATTGCCTCTACGCTGCACCTCGGCTCGCCAATGCGCGCGTTCAACTCTCTCAATCGCGTGGGGGCATCCTCACTGAGTAACGAAATTGCCAGCGGGGCGATCTTCTTTGCCGTCGGTGGGCTGGGTTGGCTGCTGGCAGCCCTGAAAAAGCTTCCTGCGGGGCTGCGCAACGTGTGGCTGATCGTGACAATGGTGCTGGGCGTGGTCTTCGTGTGGATGATGGTGCGGGTTTATAACACCATCGATACCGTTCCCACCTGGTATAGCGTCTGGACGCCAATGAGTTTCTTCCTGACGATGTTTATCGGCGGGCCGCTGCTGGGCTACCTGCTGCTGCGCGTGGCGGGTGTGGACGGCTGGGCGATGCGTCTGCTCCCTGCCGTTTCGCTGTTGGCGCTGGTGGTGAGCACGATGGTTGCGCTGATGCAGGGCGCTGAGCTGGCAACCATTCACAGCTCCATTCAGCAGGCCTCAGCCCTGGTGCCAGAGTACGGTTCTCTGATGGCCTGGCGTGTGGTGTTGCTGGCTGTTGCGCTGGTGTGCTGGATCGCCCCTCAGCTTAAAGGTTATCAGCCTGCACTGCCGTTACTGTCAGTGGCCTTTGTGCTGGTGCTGGCAGGAGAGTTGATCGGTCGCGGTGTGTTTTACGGCCTGCATATGACGGTAGGCATGGCTATCGCCAGCTGATTTGATTTTTCGTTATAAAAAGCCGGGACATAGCGCCCGGCTTTTCTTTTTTCCATCATGAAATTTTTCGACTGATGTTTGGTATTAAAAATCCCCTGAAATAAATAAAAACAACCAGATAATTAATATCAGTAGCAGACTTTGCATTAGCAGGATGAGTTTTTTAAATCGACATGGCACATATCGTGCGTGACGCCTGAATCGGTGGATTGACTTTGTTTTTGCCAGTGGCATGATGCGCACGAAATCTGAACTTCCTCACGGTTTTTAATCCATGACCATCTATACCCGGCCAGTGCTCCTGTTGCTCTGTGGCCTGCTTTTGTTGACCCTGGCGATCGCAGTGTTGAATACGCTCGTCCCGCTATGGCTTGCCCATGAAAACTTACCAACCTGGCAGGTGGGTATGGTCAGCTCGTCCTTTTTCACGGGGAACCTGCTGGGCACCCTGATGACGGGGAGCCTGATTAAACGCGTTGGCTTTAACCGTAGCTATTATCTGGCCTCGCTGATTTTCGCTGCCGGATGTGCCGGGCTGGGCCTGATGGTCGGCTTCTGGAGCTGGATGATCTGGCGCTTTATCGCTGGCGTAGGCTGCGCGATGATTTGGGTTGTGGTGGAAAGTGCGCTGATGTGCAGCGGTACCTCGCGCAACCGGGGACGTCTGCTGGCAGCGTATATGATGGTCTATTACGTCGGAACCGTGCTTGGGCAATTAATGGTCAGCAAACTGCCGACCGACCTGATGAGCGTTCTGCCGTGGGTAACGGGTATGGTCCTGGCGGCGATCCTGCCGCTGCTCTTTACACGCATTGTGAATCAGAACAGTGAGCATCAGGAAGCGACCCACGTCTGGCCGATGCTGAGACTGCGACAGGCGCGTCTGGGCGTGAACGGCTGCATCATCTCCGGGATTGTTCTGGGGTCGCTTTATGGTCTGATGCCGCTCTACCTGAACCATCAGGGCGTCAGTGATTCCGGGATCGGCTTCTGGATGGCGGTAATGGTCAGCGCGGGCATCGTCGGACAGTGGCCGATTGGCCGTCTGGCAGACCGTTTTGGGCGTCTGCTGGTGTTGCGCGTTCAGGTCTTCGTGGTGATCATGGGTTGCCTTGCCATGCTCAGCAATGCCGCGATGGCGCCAGCGCTGTTTATTCTGGGGGCGGCAGGTTTCACACTTTATCCGGTCGCGATGGCCTGGGCCTGTGAAAAAGTTGAACATCACCAGCTGGTGGCGATGAACCAGGCGCTGTTATTAAGCTATACCATTGGCAGTTTGCTGGGGCCGACATTCACCGCGATGCTGATGCAGAATTATTCCGACAATTTGCTGTTTATCATGATTGCCAGCGTGTCGTTTATTTATCTCTTAATGCTGCTGCGCAAAGCGGGCGAACATCCCACGCCAGTGGCGCATGCCTGATGAATTAAAAGCCAGTCGTTGACTGGCTTTTTTGTCCCCATCACATATAAGAATTTTACGCATTGTTTGTTTATCACGCCAGGCGATAATTCAGGTGAGTTCTAACACTAAAAGGCAGCAATCATGGCTACACGTCGTTTAACCACTACCGCACTGGCAGTAGTGTTGTCTTTAACGTTTGCTACAGCACCGGTCATGGCTAACCCTGGAAACGGGAATGGCGGTGGTGGTCACGGTAACAGTGGCGGACAAGGTAATGGCGGTAATCACGGCAACGGGAATTCCGGCAATCATGGCAACGGTAAGTCCGATACCCATGGCAATAAAAAAAGTGGTCTGGACAACCCGGGTAAATCGAATAAAAGCGTCAGCGATGATGTCGATGCTCGCGTGAGCTTCGATCATGCTCGCCATCTGGCAGTGAACTATGGATTAACGGGGTATGAATCGCTGCCTCCGGGCATCGCTAAAAACCTCGCACGCGGCAAACCACTGCCTCCAGGTATTGCGAAGAAAACCGTGCCAGCCTCCATGCTGGGCCAGCTCCCTAACTATCCTGGCTATGAATGGCGCGTGGTCGGTGACGATCTGGTCCTGGTTGCGCTGAGTACTGCGATTGTGACTTCCATTATTAATGGTGTCTTTAAATAAAATACAAAAAGGCCCGGTTCTCACCGGGCCTCTTCTTTAATACATGACCTTGTGTCCGTATTGTTCCAGAATACCTTTCACGCGCTCCATCGTCTCTTTCTTCGGCGGTTTAACGCCATCAAGCTTATATTCTTCACCCATCGCCACCCATTTATGTTTACCCAGCTCATGGTAGGGCAGAAGCTCAATTTTCTCGACGTTGCCCATATCGCGGGTAAATTCGCCCAGGCGATGTGCGGAATCATCATCATCAGACCAGCCTGGAACCACGACATAGCGGATCCAGGTTTTGATGCCCTTGGCTGAAATATATTTGGCGAACTCCAGCGTACGGTGGTTGGATACGCCAACCAGGTTCTGGTGGATCTCATCATTCATCTGTTTGAGATCGAGCATGACCAGGTCGGTGACTTCAAGCAATTCATCGATGACCGGATCGTAGCGTCGCACAAACCCGTTCGTGTCGAGGCAGGTGTGTATGCCTTCTTTGTGGCAGGCGCGGAACCAGTCGCGCACAAATTCCGCCTGAAGAATGGCTTCACCACCGGATGCGGTGACGCCCCCGCCGGACGCGTTCATAAAGTGGCGGTAAGTCACCACCTCTTTCATCAGATCTTCAACGGTCACTTCTTTGCCGCCGTGCGTATCCCATGTGTCACGGTTGTGGCAGTACAGGCAGCGCATCAGGCAGCCCTGGAAAAAGGTGATAAAACGGATGCCCGGGCCATCAACAGTGCCACAGGATTCAAAGGAGTGAATGCGACCAATAATTGACATTGCGGTGATATCTCCGAATTTGGCCCATCCCGGGGCCTGTGTTGATGCACAGCTCAAAGGCTATGTCGAGTCTGTTTTGGCTGTTATCCATTCAGTATAGATAGCGGCCAAAAGAGACTGGGGTGGGGAAGAAAAAGGCCCCACTGACGTGGAGCCTTTATTGTACGCTTTTTAACGCGTGATTTCAGTCAATTCCAGTTACATGGACTGAGTGAAAGTACGGGTGATAACGTCCTGCTGCTGTTCTTTAGTCAGGGAGTTAAAGCGTACTGCGTAGCCAGATACACGGATGGTCAGCTGAGGATATTTCTCAGGGTGTTCCATCGCGTCGAGCAGCATTTCACGGTTCATGACGTTCACGTTCAGGTGCTGACCACCTTCGATGGACGCTTCGTGGTGGAAGTAACCATCCATCAGACCCGCGAGGTTGGTTTTACGCACTTCGTCGTCTTTACCCAGCGCGTTTGGCACGATAGAGAAGGTGTAAGAGATACCATCTTTCGCGTAAGCAAACGGCAGTTTTGCAACGGAAGTCAGAGAGGCAACCGCACCTTTCTGGTCACGACCATGCATTGGGTTAGCACCTGGGCCAAATGGCGCGCCAGCACGACGACCGTCTGGGGTGTTACCGGTTTTCTTACCATACACAACGTTAGAGGTGATGGTCAGAACAGACTGAGTCGGGATAGCGTTACGGTAAGTAGTCAGTTTCTGAATTTTCTTCATGAAACGTTCAACCAGGTCAACCGCCATGTCATCAACGCGAGCGTCGTTGTTACCAAACTGCGGATATTCGCCTTCGATTTCGAAGTCGATAGCCAGACCGTCTTCGTCACGAATTGGTTTAACTTTCGCATATTTGATAGCAGACAGGGAGTCAGCAGCAACGGACAGACCTGCGATACCACACGCCATGGTACGGATAACGTCACGGTCATGCAGCGCCATCAGAGAGGCTTCGTAGCTGTACTTGTCGTGCATGTAGTGGATAACGTTCAGTGCAGTAACGTACTGTTTCGCCAGCCAGTCCATGAAGTGATCCATGCGATCCATGACTTCGTCATAGTTCAGCACATCGCCTTTGATTGGTTCAGACTTAGGACCAACCTGCATTTTCAGTTTTTCATCAACGCCGCCGTTGATAGCGTACAGCATGGTTTTCGCCAGGTTTGCACGCGCACCGAAGAACTGCATTTGTTTACCAACAACCATTGGGCTTACGCAGCATGCGATAGCGTAGTCGTCGTTGTTGAAGTCCGGACGCATCAGGTCATCGTTCTCATACTGCAGAGAAGAGGTGTCGATGGACACTTTAGCGGCGAATTTCTTGAAGTTCAGAGGCAGTTTTTCAGACCACAGAACGGTGATGTTTGGCTCCGGAGAAGGACCCATGGTGTACAGGGTGTTCAGGAAGCGGAAGCTGTTTTTGGTGACCAGAGTACGGCCATCTACGCCCATACCACCGATAGATTCGGTTGCCCAGATTGGGTCACCAGAGAACAGTTCATCATACTCTGGGGTACGCAGGAAGCGAACCATACGCAGTTTCATGACCAGGTGGTCAATCATTTCCTGAGCGTCTTGCTCGGTGATTTTACCTGCTTTCAGGTCACGTTCGATGTACGCATCCAGGAAGGTGGATACACGACCGAAGGACATTGCTGCACCGTTCTGAGACTTAACTGCGGCCAGGTAGCCGAAGTAGGTCCACTGGATAGCTTCCTGAGCGTTAGTTGCAGGACCAGAGATATCGCAGCCATATTTAGCAGCCATCTCTTTGATCTGACCCAGCGCACGGTGCTGTTCAGCGATCTCTTCACGCAGACGGATAGTCGCTTCCAGGTTTACGCCGTTTTCCAGATCGGACTGCAGGGAAACGAACTGCGCGTATTTGTCTTTCATCAGGAAGTCGATACCGTACAGCGCAACGCGACGGTAGTCACCGATGATACGGCCACGGCCATAGGCATCTGGCAGACCAGTCAGAACACCGGATTTACGGCAGTTCAGAATGTCTTTGGTGTAAACATCGAATACACCCTGGTTGTGGGTTTTACGGTATTCGGTGAAGATTTTTTTCAGCATTGGGTCCAGCTCGCGGTTGTACGCTTTGCAGGAACCTTCAACCATTTTGATACCACCGAACGGGATGATCGCACGTTTCAGTGGTGCTTCAGTCTGCAGACCAACGATTTTCTCAAGGGCTTTGTTGATGTAACCAGCATCGTGAGAAGTGATGGTGGAAGCAACGGAGGTGTCAAAATCAACTGGCGCGTGAGTGCGGTTTTCCAGTTTTACGCCTTCCATTACGCTGTCCCACAGCTTGGTGGTCGCTTCAGTTGCGCCAGCCAGGAAGGATTCGTCACCTTCATACGGGGTATAGTTTTTCTGAATGAAGTCACGTACGTTTACTTCATTCTGCCAGTCACCTTTTGCAAAACCTTCCCAGGCTGTGGCTAACTTTTCATTAAGCTCGGACATGTAACACCTACCTTCTTAAGTGGATTTTTTATTTACTGCCTGAGATAACCATCAATGATGATCGTCGCCACGCAGGTAAATGACCCAGTATGTCAACCCAACTAACAGACCCCCACCGATAATGTTCCCGATAGTGACAGGGATCAGGTTATCAGTAATGAAATTCATAATAGTCAGGTGAGAGAAACTTTCCGGGGTTGAACCAACTGCAGTCCAGAACTCCGGGCTCGCAAAGTTGCGGATTACAATACCCATTGGGATCATAAACATGTTCGCGATACTGTGCTCGAAGCCGCTGGCAACAAACATCGCAACCGGCAGAACCATAATCATGGCTTTGTCCATCAGGCTACGGCCGGAGTAACTCATCCATACCGCCAGACAGACCATCAGGTTCGCGAGGATGCCAAGTGCAACCGCTTCGATAAATGTGTGGTGCATTTTGTGGTCCGCGGTCTGCAGGACGTTCAGTCCCCAGCCACCGTTGGCGGTCATATACTCGCCAGAGAGCCACATCAACAAAACAAAGAGCAGACAGCCAATCAGGTTACCAACATAGACGTTAAGCCAGTTGCGCGCCAGTTGACCCCAGGTAATTCTTCCGCTGGCTTTTGCTACGACAATCAGCACCGTTGAGGTGAAGAGGTCGGCGCCGCAGATAACGCACAGAATCAGACCCAGTGAGAAGCAAATGCCGCCAATCAGTTTGGCCATGCCGTAAGGCATCGCGGCAGTACCGGTGGTGGCAGTGATGTAGAAGACGAACGCGATAGAGATGAACACACCGGCCGTGATCGCCAGATAGAACGTCTTCATCGGGTGTTTCGTTGCTTTATAGACACCTGCTTCTTCGGCCACTTTGGCCATCGCAGCAGGGAGTAAAAGATCAAAAGGGTTGTCAGCTTTCACACTAACTCTCTCTTTATTAAGTCGGCGACGAGATACTAACAAAGCATTATAGAAGAGAAATTGATATAGATCATATCTCGCCTGGCTTATAGGTCCGCAGTGTGTATGGTTTTACGACAAATGCGGTGTAAGTTTTTGATTATCCGTATAAAAATAAATTTTAAAAGTTATGAAAAGAGTTGAATTTTTTCGGTCGGCCACCTCTGAAACAGTTAATTAATATGGAGTATTTGCCATAAAAAGTAACAGTAAAGCCCAGGTAAATATTATTATATTTACCCATATTTAACTTTATTATTACATTCAACGTTCATTGCCGAAAAAAATAAAAAACGGGGCAATGAAATTGCCCCGTAATATAGCCCAGACGATTAAATACGCCTACTGCTGATAATGTTATATGCGCTTATTTTGACCAATAAGCGGCTTTTGCTTTCTGCAGTTTTTCATAGGCCTTCAACAGCGACTGATGCGCAGGGAAGGCTTTCAGATCGCTGTCTACCGCCTGCAGTCCGTAGAATGGCGCTTCGCCGCTCAGGGCCGCGCTGGCGGCTTCTACCGCCTCGGCACCGTACATGCGCACGAAGGCATTCAGGTACTGCAGTGGCTCACGATCCTCTTCCTGCGCAAGAAGCAGGAGGGTTTGCAGGCAGCGGTAGTAGTTGGTGCGCTCGGCAGAGAACACTGACTGGTTGAATTCCATGGTCCACTCGGTCCAGGCCAGGGCCTGATCCAGATCGCCGCCAGCCAGCGCCAGCATCGCTTTCAGCTCGCCGATGCGCAGGGTATACCAGCCGTTGTCTTTACCGGTAGCCAGACCCAGCAGTTCACGTACGCGCGTGAAGTCATCATGGCCTTCGTCGTCCAGCTGGGCGATCAGGTTCAGATAATCCTCTTTTTCCCACTCGCTGCCCGGCAGGGCCAGCAGCGTTTCACGCAGGTGCGCACCCATGCTGTTGTTCGCCAGCCACAGATCTTCAGCCGGATAGATATCGGACATGCCCGGCACCAGAATACGGCAGGCGTAAACACCCAGATGTTCGTAGTCAGCAATGTAGACTTCTTTATCTTCCGCGTTGAAGATGGCCATCAGGGTAGCGAACTCTTCTTCGGTCGTACCAGCAAAGCTCCAGTCGACGAATGGATAGTCTGCGTCCTGCTTGAACATATCCCAGGAGATCAAACCGCTGGAGTCGATGAAGTGGGTTTCGAGGTTGGTATGCTCGGCCACTTCTTCGTCGTCAAAGGTTGGTGGAGTAAATACATCGAGATCTTTCAGGCTACGGCCCTGCAGCAACTCGGTGACGGTACGCTCCAGCGCCACGCCGAAGTCAGGATGCGCGCCGAAGGAGGCGAAGCAGGTGCCGTTCGTCGGGTTAAACAGCACAACGCAGATAACCGGATATTTACCGCCCAGCGAGCCATCATACGCAAAGATAGGGAAGCCTTCTGCCTCCAGCTTAGCGATGGATTCCACCACGCCCGGATAGCGCGCCAGCACGTCGGCCGGAATTTCAGGCAGACTGATGGATTCAGCAATGATGCGGTTTTTAATGTGGCGCTCAAACACTTCTGACAGCCCCTGCACACGCGCTTCATTGCGGGTGTTACCGGCGGACATGCCGTTAGACACATACAGGTTACCGACAATGTTCATCGGGATGTACACGGTCTGTTCATCAGACTGACGGGTGAACGGCAGGGCGCAGATCCCACGCTCTTCATTACCCGACTGCAGATCGATCAGCATGCTGGCGGTCAGTTCATTTTCTGGATCGTAGAACGCACGCAGACGCGCATCCAGAATGCCTTCCGGCAGTTCATCGTCTTCGGTCAGCGGAAACCATTTTTCATTGGGATAGTGAACGAACGGGCCGTTAGCGATGGTTTCACCCAGCCAGAAATCGGCGAAGAAGTAGTTGGTCGACAGACGTTCAAAATACTCACCCAGCGCAGAAGCCAGCGCCGCTTTTTTCGTCGCGCCTTTACCGTTGGTAAAGCACAGTGCACAGTCTTTATCGCGAATATGCACGGACCAGACGTGAGGCACTGGATTAAGCCAGGAGGCTTCTTCGATATTAAAGCCCAGGTCGGTCAGTTTCTGCTGGAAGCGAGCGATGGAATCTTCCAGGGCGGCGTCTTTGCCGGGGATAAACGTTTGAGTCATGGCGTTCACTTTTATCGTACGTAAAGCGCGCAATGATACGGGTTTTGCGTGACGGGTGCTATCTCCGGCGAAAATAAAAGACTGGGCTATGCTTACTGTCAGTAACTGACTGTTAAGGCATAAAAAAAATGAAAGCATTCGATCTGCAAAGGATGGCGTTTGATAAAGTCCCACCCGAATTTTTAGGCGAAGTGGCGCTGCGTAGTCTGTATACCTTCGTCCTGGTCTTCCTGTTTCTTAAAATCACCGGTCGGCGTGGCGTACGGCAGATGTCGCTGTTTGAGGTGCTGATCATTCTGACGCTGGGTTCAGCGGCGGGGGATGTCGCTTTTTACGATGATGTGCCAATGGTGCCGGTGTTTATAGTCTTCGTCACGCTGGCGTTGCTTTACCGGCTGGTCATGTGGCTGATGTCGAAAAGTGAAAAGCTGGAAGACATGCTTGAAGGAAAACCCGTCGTTATCGTTGAGAACGGACAGCTGGCCTGGAAAAATGTCCAAAGCGCCAATATGACCGAATTTGAGTTTTTCATGGAGCTGCGTCTGAACAGCGTGGAGCAGCTTGGGCAAGTGCGTCTGGCGATAATGGAAACGAATGGGCAAATCAGCGTGTATTACTATCCTGACGACGAGGTTAAGCCAGGCCTCTGTATTCTGCCGGATATGTTGGTCGAGCGGTTTAAAACGGTACCGGAATCCGGCGAATATGCCTGTGTAAGATGTAGCCATGTCGTTGCCATGCACGTGGGCGATCATCAATTGTGTCCCCGCTGTACAAATCCGGAATGGTCGAAGGTTAGCCGGGCCAAACGCCTTGTCTGACAGCCATTTTGTCGGTTTTGTGACAGCGAGGCGGCAGATTGTATTGTGTGACGAGGGGCACATTTCACCGGTCATAAGTTTTAGACATTGCGGCGCGTGTCACTGAATGATAAAACCGATATCCACAGTTATAACTTATGGCTTTTAGCGTGGTGAGGGGAAATGGCTCAAGTCTTTAATTTCAGTTCAGGTCCGGCAATGTTACCGGCAGACGTGCTTAAACAGGCTCAACAGGAACTTTGTGACTGGAACGGTCTGGGTACGTCGGTGATGGAAATCAGCCACCGAGGTAAAGAGTTTATTCAGGTGGCGGAAGAGGCAGAAAAGGATTTTCGCGATCTGCTGAACATTCCCTCGAACTACAAAGTATTGTTCTGCCACGGTGGTGGACGCGGCCAGTTTGCTGGCGTACCGCTGAATATTCTGGGTGACAAAACCACGGCAGACTATGTTGACGCTGGCTACTGGGCTGCCAGCGCGGTGAAGGAGGCGCACAAGTATTGCACGCCAAACGTCATCGACGCCAAAGTGACCGTTGATGGCCTGCGTGCCGTTAAGCCAATGAGCGAGTGGCAGCTCTCTGACAACGCCGCGTATCTGCACTACTGCCCGAACGAAACCATTGACGGGATTGCCATCGACGAGACGCCGGACTTCGGTAAAGACGTGGTGGTTGCTGCTGACTTCTCCTCCACCATTCTCTCTGCGCCGATTGACGTCAGCCGCTACGGTGTCATCTATGCGGGTGCGCAGAAAAATATCGGCCCTGCAGGCCTGACTATCGTCATCGTACGTGACGATCTGCTGGGTAAAGCGCATAAATCCTGCCCGTCGATTCTTGATTACACTGTGCTGAACGATAACGACTCCATGTTCAACACCCCACCGACGTTTGCCTGGTATCTCTCCGGCCTGGTCTTTAAATGGCTGAAGCAAAACGGCGGCGTGGCGCAGATGGACAAGATCAATCAGCAGAAAGCTGAACTGCTGTACGGCGTCATTGATAAGAGTGATTTCTATCGTAACGATGTGGCGAAAGCCAACCGTTCCCGCATGAACGTGCCGTTCCAGCTGGTGGACAGCAACCTGGATAAAGTATTCCTGGAAGAGTCTTTCGCCGCAGGTCTGCATGCGCTGAAAGGTCACCGTGTGGTAGGCGGCATGCGCGCCTCCATCTATAACGCCATGCCGCTGGAAGGCGTTAACGCCCTGACCGATTTCATGATTGACTTCGAACGTCGCCACGGTTGATTGCGCTGTTTTCACCCCCGTAGCCCTGCTGCGGGGTTTTTATTATGTTGAGTTGAGAGTTAAGTTTCATGGAATCCCTGACGTTACAACCTATCGCGCGGGTAGATGGCACCATCAATCTGCCTGGTTCAAAAAGTGTCTCGAACCGCGCTCTGCTGCTGGCAGCTCTGGCAAACGGCACCACCGTCCTCACGAACCTGCTGGACAGCGATGACGTGCGCCATATGCTCAATGCGCTGAAAGCGTTGGGAGTTCACTACACGCTGTCTGACGACCGTACCCGCTGTGAAGTGACGGGGAACGGCGGTGCGCTACGTTCAGCCGAGGAACTGGAGCTGTTTCTGGGTAACGCGGGAACCGCCATGCGCCCACTGGCGGCAGCTCTGTGCCTGGGCAGCAACAATATTGTTCTGACCGGCGAGCCGCGCATGAAAGAGCGTCCGATCGGTCATCTGGTGGATGCCCTTCGTCAGGGCGGTGCCCAGATTGACTATCTGGAGCAAGAAAATTACCCACCACTGCGCCTTCGCGGTGGCTTTACTGGCGGCAACGTCGAGGTGGACGGCAGCGTCTCCAGCCAGTTCCTGACGGCACTGCTGATGACTGCACCGCTGGCACCGCAGGATACGGTCATCACCATCAAGGGCGACCTGGTGTCTAAGCCGTACATTGATATCACCCTGCATCTAATGAAAACCTTCGGTGTGGAGGTGGAAAACCACGCGTATCAGCGCTTCGTGGTTCGCGGTGCGCAGCAGTATCAGTCTCCGGGTAACTATCTGGTTGAAGGTGACGCCTCATCTGCGTCTTACTTCCTGGCGGCAGGTGCTATTAAAGGCGGTACGGTGAAAGTGACCGGTATTGGCCGTAACAGCGTGCAGGGCGATATTCGTTTTGCTGATGTGCTGGAGAAAATGGGTGCGGTAGTGACCTGGGGGGAGAATTTCATCGCCTGTACACGTGGTGAACTCAACGCCATCGATATGGACATGAACCACATTCCTGACGCGGCAATGACCATTGCCACCGCTGCGCTCTTTGCAAAAGGTACCACGACGCTGCGTAACATCTACAACTGGCGCGTGAAAGAAACCGACCGTCTGTTCGCGATGGCCACCGAGTTGCGTAAAGTAGGCGCCGAAGTGGAAGAGGGCGAAGACTACATTCGCGTAACGCCTCCGGCAAAACTGCAGTTCGCGGAAATCGGAACTTACAACGATCACCGTATGGCGATGTGCTTCTCGCTGGTGGCGTTGTCCGATACACCTGTCACGATCCTCGATCCGAAATGTACGGCGAAAACCTTCCCGGACTATTTCGAACAGCTGGCCCGCATCAGTACACTGGCCTGATGACAAGATGCCGCATCACCCGATGCGGCATTTCCTTACGTTTTCTGACGTTTGTTCCCGCACATTTCTTCTACACTCTGCTTCATTAATTCCGTAATTTGCACGCAAAGGTAACAGTTGCGCACGTTGGCGCGTATAATGCGCGGCGTTCATGTTAACGGTATGCCTTTATTAAGGAGAAAAAGATGACGGCAGTTGCCCCGGTAATCACCATTGATGGGCCTAGTGGCGCAGGGAAAGGAACTCTGTGCAAGGCGATGGCGGAAGCATTGCAATGGCATCTTTTAGATTCGGGAGCTATCTATCGCGTGCTGGCGCTGGCAGCGCTGCATCACCATGTTGATGTTGCGTCTGAAGAGGCGCTGGTTCCGCTGGCTGCGCATCTGGATGTGCGTTTTGTCTCGACCGATGGCAACCTCGAAGTGATCCTGGAAGGGGAAGATGTGAGCGGCGAAATTCGTACGCAGGAGGTCGCTAACGCTGCCTCTCAGGTGGCGGCTTTCCCGCGCGTTCGTGAGGCCCTGTTACGCCGTCAGCGTGCTTTCCGTGAAGCACCCGGCCTGATCGCTGACGGGCGAGATATGGGAACGGTGGTTTTCCCTGATGCGCCAGTGAAAATTTTCCTTGACGCCTCCTCGGAAGAACGGGCTCAACGCCGCATGCTTCAGTTGCAGGAGAAGGGGTTTAGTGTTAACTTTGATCGCCTTTTATCCGAGATAAAAGAGCGCGATGACCGCGACCGTAACCGCGCCGTCGCCCCACTTGTTCCTGCAGAAGATGCATTAGTTCTGGATTCCACCAGTTTAACTATTGAGCAAGTGATTGAAAAAGCGCTACAATATGCGCGCCAAAAACTGGCACTCGCGTAATTGCGACCGATTTAGCAGTACCCCCGCTGCAATGGATTGACGGCGGGTATGTGAAACAACCCCATCCGGCACGGAGCCAGGTGGACGTTAATATTAACCTGAAGATTAAACATGACTGAATCTTTTGCTCAACTGTTTGAAGAATCCTTAAAAGAAATCGAAACCCGTCCGGGTTCCATCGTTCGCGGTGTTGTTGTTGCTATCGACAAAGACGTAGTACTGGTTGACGCCGGTCTGAAATCTGAGTCCGCCATTCCGGCAGAGCAGTTCAAAAACGCCCAGGGCGAGCTGGAAATCCAGGTAGGTGACGAAGTTGACGTTGCTCTGGACGCAGTAGAAGACGGCTTCGGCGAAACCCTGCTGTCTCGTGAAAAAGCTAAACGTCACGAAGCATGGATCACGCTGGAGAAAGCTTACGAAGAAGCTGAAACTGTGGTCGGTGTTATCAACGGCAAAGTTAAAGGTGGCTTCACTGTTGAGCTGAATGGTATTCGTGCGTTCCTGCCAGGTTCTCTGGTAGACGTTCGTCCAGTCCGTGACACCCTGCACCTCGAAGGCAAAGAGCTTGAGTTCAAAGTAATCAAGCTGGACCAGAAGCGTAACAACGTTGTTGTTTCCCGTCGTGCCGTTATCGAATCCGAAAACAGCGCAGAACGCGATCAGCTGCTGGAAAACCTGCAGGAAGGCATGGAAGTCAAAGGTATCGTTAAGAACCTCACTGACTACGGCGCATTCGTTGACCTGGGCGGCGTTGATGGCCTGCTGCACATCACCGACATGGCGTGGAAACGCGTTAAGCACCCAAGCGAAATCGTGAACGTGGGCGACGAAATCACTGTTAAAGTGCTGAAGTTCGACCGCGAGCGTACTCGTGTATCCCTCGGCCTGAAACAGCTGGGCGAAGATCCATGGGTAGCTATCGCTAAGCGTTACCCAGAAGGTACCAAACTGACTGGCCGCGTGACCAACCTGACTGACTACGGCTGCTTCGTTGAAATCGAAGAAGGCGTTGAAGGTCTGGTACACGTTTCCGAAATGGACTGGACCAACAAAAACATCCACCCATCCAAAGTTGTTAACGTTGGTGACGTAGTGGAAGTTATGGTTCTGGATATCGACGAAGAACGTCGTCGTATCTCCCTGGGCCTGAAGCAGTGCAAAAACAACCCATGGCAGCAGTTCGCGGAAACCCACAACAAGGGCGACCGTGTTGAAGGTAAAATCAAGTCTATCACTGACTTCGGTATCTTCATCGGCCTGGACGGCGGCATCGACGGCCTGGTTCACCTGTCTGACATCTCCTGGAACGTTGCAGGCGAAGAAGCAGTTCGTGAATACAAAAAAGGCGACGAAATCGCAGCAGTTGTTCTGCAGGTTGACGCAGAGCGTGAGCGTATCTCTCTGGGCGTTAAACAGCTCGCAGAAGATCCGTTCAACAACTGGGTTGCACTGAACAAGAAAGGCGCAATCGTAAACGGTAAAGTGACTGCAGTTGACGCTAAAGGCGCAACCGTAGAACTGGCTGACGGCGTTGAAGGTTACCTGCGCGCTTCTGAAGCTTCACGTGACCGCGTTGAAGATGCCACTCTGGTTCTGAACGTTGGCGACGATGTTGAAGCTAAGTTCACCGGTGTTGACCGTAAGAACCGTGCAATCAGCCTGTCTGTTCGTGCGAAAGACGAAGCTGACGAGAAAGATGCAATCGCTACTGTTAACAAACAGGAAGATGCAAACTTCTCTAACAACGCAATGGCTGAAGCTTTCAAAGCAGCTAAAGGCGAGTAATATCAAGTCCTCAGCATCCTTTGAGCGGTAACGCATTTATCGCGCGAAGGATGAGGAGCAAACTTGACAGATTGCAGGATTCGTCCTGTAATCAATAACAAAGGGCGGCTACGGCCGCCCTTGTTTAATGAGCTGTTCAGCTAATTGGTTTGAAAGGAACCGGAGGAATCATGACCAAGTCAGAATTGATTGAAAGACTTGCCAGTCAGCAACCGCATATCCCAGCTAAAGCAGTGGAAGATGCCGTAAAAGAGATGCTGGAGCATATGGCCACCACTCTTGCCCAGGGCGAGCGCATTGAAATCCGCGGTTTCGGTAGTTTTTCTCTGCACTATCGTGCTCCACGTACCGGGCGTAACCCGAAGACTGGTGATAAAGTCGAGCTGGAAGGTAAGTACGTTCCACACTTTAAGCCGGGTAAAGAACTGCGCGATCGCGCCAATATTTACGGCAACTGAGTTTAGCCATCAGGTTAAACTGGGTTCAAAAGAAAGCACCTCCGGGTGCTTTTTTTGTACTTATCGTTTTTATTCTGAAGCCGTGCCGCAATCCCCGTGTCGTTTTCTGCAAACCGACAAAAACAGTGCAGCGCGCGCTGTAACCTGCATTTTATTCAACTGACGCCTCTTTCCCTCTTCTTACATACTGCCGCCCTGAAACAGGGAGGTCGTAATGGGAATTCCCACACTAAGTCTGTGCGCCATTCTGGCGATAGTGCCGCTACTCTGGTTACCTGAACTACCTGCACGGCATACTTTATGGATCATGGTTGCCGGCGGGTTGGTGCTGGGCTTACAGCGAAGCATCAGTCTGAAGTGTATCGGTATGGGGTTGTTATTTTGCGCGTGGGGCATTCTGGCTGCGCAGGAAAGCGTCTGGCCGATGCAGCATTTAACCACCGGTGCAGTCAAGGCTGAGGTGGAGATCACCGCCACCGATGGCGCAACAGTCCATCAGGGTAAAATCGTTGCACTTAATGGCAAACGCTGGTGGGCATCGACGGGCATCGTGTTGTATGGCAATTACCTGCCGCAAAAGGGCTGCGCGGGTCAACGCTGGGCCATGACGCTCAGGCTAAGGCCTGTACATGGTGAACTGAACGACGGAGGATATGATCCTCAGCGAAATGCTTTTGCCCGGCATCAAACGTTGAGCGGACGTTTTACACGGGCAGAAATCATTGATGAACGCTGCAGTTTGCGTGCCCGCTATCTGTCATCGCTGCACGACACCCTTTCAGCCTATCGTTGGGGAGCGGTGATCCTGGGGCTGGGGATGGGCGAGCGCCTGGATGTGCCCCGGGAAATAAAAACACTGATGCGTGAAACCGGCACGTCGCATCTGATGGCGATCTCGGGTTTGCACATCGCGCTGGCGGCTTCCATCGTCTGGTTGCTTGCCAGGGGTATTCAGTTTTTATTGCCGTGTCAGTGGATCCGCTGGCAGATGCCTCTGCTTGCGGGACTGTTTTTTGCGGCCTTCTACGCATGGCTAACGGGTTTGCAGCCGCCAGCATTACGCACGGTCATCGCGCTTGCGGTACTGGCGGCTCTGCGGATCGGCGCGCGTCAGTGGTCTGCATGGCAGGTCTGGTGTAGCTGTATTGCGGCGATAATCATCATTGATCCGCTGGCGGTGCTTTCTCAAAGCCTGGCGTTGTCAGCGTTTGCTGTCGCGGCGTTGATTTTCTGGTTTCAGTGGCTGCCACTCCCCAGCTGGCGCTGGACTCGCCGGGTGCGACCCCTGGTAAATTTACTCTATCTGCAGGTTGGGATGTTGCTGCTGCTCCTGCCTTTGCAGGTGTTGATGTTCCATGGCTTCAGCGTCTCTTCGCTGGTGGCCAATCTCTTTGCCGTTCCGCTGGTGACCTTTATCTCGGTTCCGCTGATCCTGCTCGGTATGCTACTGCACCTGCTCCCGCTGGTCTCTCTGGAAACTGGCGTATGGTTTGCGGCAGATAAGTCCCTGGCCGGTTTGTTCTGGCTGCTGCAGCGTCTGCCTGATGGCTGGCAGGATGTCGATGAGCGCTGGCAGTACCTGACATTACTGCCCTGGCTGGCCATTGTCGGCTGGCGTTTTCGCTCCTGGAAAAGCATGCCGGCGGTGTGTCTGACAGGAACTGTCGTGCTGGCATCCCCATTCATGCAAACGGAGAAAACCGATAGCTGGACGTTGCATATGCTGGATGTGGGGCAGGGGCTATCAATGGTTATTGAGCGGCAGGGTAAAGCGCTTCTATACGACACCGGTCCCGGCTGGCCAGGGGGAGACAGTGCGCAGCAGTTGATTATTCCGTGGTTACGCTGGCATCACCTGCAACCAGAGGGCGTTATTCTCAGTCACGAGCACCTGGACCATGCTGGTGGTCTGGCATCGCTGCAGGCGGCATGGCCCGGATTGTGGGTAAGAAGCCCGCTGGGGTGGGCGCAGCATCTTCCCTGCTTTCGCGGGCAGCAGTGGAAATGGCAGGGGCTAACATTGACCGTTCACTGGCCACCGGCTGGATCCACTGCCCAGGGTAACAATCGCTCCTGCGTGGTTAAAATTGATGACGGTGAGCAGAGTGTTTTGCTGACAGGGGACATTGAAGCGCAAGCGGAACAGGCTATGCTTAGCCATTACTGGCGCTATCTGACGTCAACGGTGATGCAGGTGCCGCACCATGGCAGTAATACCTCCTCATCGTTGCCGCTGGTACAACGGGTGGGAGGCGAAATCGCGCTGGATTCTGCGGCCCGTTACAATGCGTGGCGATTCCCGTCAGTGAAGGTGGTGAAGCGTTATCGAAAAGAGGGCTATGTCTGGCACGATACCCCACATTCGGGCCAAATATCGGTGACGTTTTCGCAACATGCCTGGCAAATCCGACAGTTGCGGGAGCAATATTTACCGCGTTGGTATCATCAGTGGTTTGGCGCGCCCGTCGATAACGGGTAGAATATGCGGCTATTTCAACAGATGCTGGTTTTTTGAATGCATAACGACAAAGATCTCTCCACGTGGCAAACCTTCCGCCGACTCTGGCCGATGATTGCACCTTTTAAAGCAGGTTTAATCGTGGCGGGTATAGCGTTAGTTCTCAACGCAGCCAGCGATACTTTTATGTTATCGCTCCTCAAACCGTTACTGGATGACGGTTTTGGTAAAACGGATCGCTCAGTGTTGCTATGGATGCCTCTGGTGGTGATCGGACTGATGATCTTACGCGGTATCACCAGCTATATTTCCAGTTATTGCATCTCCTGGGTGTCAGGAAAAGTGGTCATGACAATGCGCCGTCGGCTGTTCAGCCACATGATGGGCATGCCGGTGGCCTTCTTTGACAAACAATCGACGGGTACGTTGCTGTCACGTATTACC
The DNA here is from genome assembly GCF_057320385.1 of Enterobacter cloacae complex sp. 394F7. Classification (NCBI taxonomy): domain Bacteria; kingdom Pseudomonadati; phylum Pseudomonadota; class Gammaproteobacteria; order Enterobacterales; family Enterobacteriaceae; genus Enterobacter; species Enterobacter cloacae complex sp. 394F7. The sequence continues at coordinate 36,406 of NZ_JBXWCS010000008.1, forward strand.
TATGACTCAGAGCAGGTGGCATCCTCTTCCTCCAGCGCACTGATTACCGTTGTGCGTGAAGGTGCGTCAATTATCGGTCTGTTCGTGATGATGTTCTATTACAGCTGGCAGCTGTCGCTGATCCTCATCGTGCTGGCTCCGGTTGTTTCTGTCGCGATCCGCGTCGTTTCAAAGCGTTTTCGCAATATCAGTAAGAATATGCAGAATACGATGGGGCAGGTGACCACCAGCGCTGAGCAGATGCTGAAAGGGCATAAAGAGGTGTTGATTTTCGGCGGGCAGGAGGTCGAAACAAAACGCTTCGATAAAGTCAGCAACAAAATGCGTCTGCAGGGGATGAAAATGGTCTCGGCCTCTTCAATCTCTGACCCCATTATTCAGCTGATTGCCTCTCTGGCTCTGGCATTCGTCCTGTATGCGGCAAGCTTCCCGAGCGTAATGGAAACGCTGACGGCGGGGACCATCACCGTTGTGTTCTCTTCCATGATTGCGCTGATGCGTCCGCTGAAGTCGCTGACCAACGTTAACGCCCAGTTCCAGCGCGGGATGGCAGCATGCCAGACGCTGTTCAGCATCCTGGATTCTGAGCAAGAGAAAGACGAAGGCACTCGCGTCATTGAGCGCGCAAAGGGCGATGTCGAATTCCGCAATGTGACCTTCACTTACCCTGGCCGTGAAGCTCCAGCATTACGTAACATCAACCTGACCATTCCGGCAGGCAAAACCGTTGCGCTGGTCGGCCGTTCCGGTTCGGGTAAATCGACGATTGCCAGCCTGATTACCCGTTTCTACGACATCGATCAGGGTGAAATTCTGTTAGACGGTCACGACCTGCGGGAATACACCCTGCAGTCGCTGCGTAACCAGGTTGCGCTGGTGTCTCAGAACGTGCATCTGTTCAACGATACTGTTGCGAACAATATTGCCTATGCGCGCACTGAAGAGTACAGCCGCGAGCAGATTGAAGAAGCCGCTCGCATGGCCTATGCCATGGACTTTATTAACAAGATGGACAACGGCCTGGATACCATCATCGGTGAGAATGGAGTTCTGCTCTCCGGTGGTCAACGCCAGCGTATCGCCATCGCCCGTGCACTGCTGCGTAACAGCCCTATTCTGATCCTTGACGAAGCAACCTCTGCTTTGGATACAGAATCTGAACGTGCAATTCAGTCTGCGCTGGATGAACTGCAAAAGAACCGTACATCACTGGTTATTGCGCACCGCCTGTCAACGATTGAACAGGCTGACGAAATCGTTGTTGTGGAGGATGGGGTCATTGTAGAACGCGGTAGCCATACCGATTTACTGGCACAGCGTGGTGTTTACGCTCAGCTCCATAAGATGCAGTTCGGCGAATGATTGCCCGCATCTGGTCCGGTGAGTCCCCGCTGTGGCTGCTGCTTCTGCCGCTCTCCTGGCTGTATGGTCTGGTGAGCGGCATTATCCGTCTGCTTTACCGTCTGGGGCTAAAGCGGGCGTGGCGTGCGCCAGTGCCGGTTGTCGTGGTGGGCAACCTCACGGCAGGGGGGAACGGTAAAACCCCTGTGGTCATCTGGCTGGTTGAGCAACTGCAAAAGCGCGGCATCCGCCCCGGCGTGGTGTCGCGAGGTTACGGCGGCAAAGCGGCGCACTATCCACTGCTCCTGTCGCCGGTCACGACGACCGCCGAGGCGGGGGATGAGCCGGTATTGATTTATCAGCGTACTGGCGCGCCTGTCGCAGTCTCTCCGGTGCGTAGTGATGCTGTTCAGGCGTTGCTTGCCGAACACGACGTGCAAATAATTATTACCGATGACGGTCTGCAGCATTACGCGCTGGCGCGTGATAAAGAGATTGTGGTCATTGATGGCGTCCGCCGTTTTGGCAACGGCTGGTGGCTGCCTGCAGGCCCCATGCGTGAACGCGCTTCGCGCCTGAAGTCCGTGGATGCGGTGATTGTTAACGGCGGTGCGGCACAGCCGGGGGAGATCCCGATGCAACTCCAGCCAGGTATGGCAATTAACCTGTTGACCGGTGAACGACAGGCCGTTTCCCGGCTACCCGCGCTGGTCGCGATGGCAGGTATTGGTCATCCTCCGCGTTTCTTCGCAACGCTGGAACAGTGTGGTGCCCGCCTTGAAAAACGTGTTCCGCTGGCCGATCACCAGGCGCTGGTGGCGGAGCAGGTAGACGCGTTGACAACATCCGGTCAGACATTAATCATGACCGAAAAAGATGCGGTGAAATGCCGCGCTTTTGCGAAAGAAAACTGGTGGTATCTGCCGGTTGACGCTGAACTCAGCGGCGAGCAGCCGGAACACTTGCTCCAGGAACTGATTGCGTTGGTGCATTAAGAGCTTACGCGGTTCTGGTGGCGCTTTGACTGACAGGAAAACGCATGTCTTTACCGCAACTCTCGCTTTCAGCCGCACGTAACTTGCACCTTGCTGCGCAAGGACTTCTTAAAAAGTCCCGTCGCCGCGCGCAGCCTGCCGATATCCTCACTACCGTGCAACGCATGTCGTTGTTGCAAATCGACACCATCAACATTGTGGCTCGTAGCCCCTACCTGGTGCTGTTCAGCCGGCTGGGCAATTATCCGCCTCAGTGGCTCGATGATGCGCTCAGCAAGGGAGAGCTGATGGAATACTGGGCACATGAAGCCTGTTTCCTGCCCCGCAGCGATTTTGCCCTGGTTCGCCATCGTATGCTTGCCCCGGAAAAAATGGGCTGGAAATACCGGCAGGCGTGGATGCACGAGCATGCGGCTGAAATTGAGCAGCTCATTGCCCATATCGTGGAAAAGGGGCCAGTACGTTCCGCGGATTTTGAACATCCACGAAAAGGGGCAAGCGGCTGGTGGGAATGGAAGCCGCACAAGCGTCATCTCGAAGGGTTGTTTACATCAGGCAAGGTGATGGTAGTCGAGCGGCGTAATTTTCAACGGGTGTACGACCTGACGCAGCGGGTGATGCCTCACTGGGACGACGAGCGCGACCTGCTCACACAGGAGGCAGCCGAAGCCGTCATGCTTGAAAACAGCGCCCGCAGTCTGGGTATTTTCCGTCCGCAATGGCTGGCCGATTATTACCGTCTCCGACAGCCCGCGCTGAAACCGTTGCTGGATAACTGGCAGCGTGAACAGCGGGTTATCCCGGTCTCTGTAGAGAAGTTGGGCGAAATGTGGCTGCATGCGGATTTACTCCCGCTGCTGCCACAAGCTGAAGCAGGTAAACTTCAGGCAACCCATAGCGCGGTGCTGTCACCTTTTGATCCGGTGGTCTGGGACAGAAAACGGGCCGAGCAGCTGTTTGATTTCAGCTACCGGCTGGAGTGCTACACTCCCGCGCCAAAGCGCCAGTACGGTTACTTTGTTTTGCCCCTGCTGCACAAGGGACAACTGGTAGGGCGCATGGATGCCAAAATGCACCGTAAAACCGGCACGCTAGAGGTCATCGCGCTGTATCTGGAAGAGGGCGTCAGGTTAACCGCGACCCTGGAAAAAGGGTTAACATCCGCCATCAATGATTTCGCCTGCTGGCAGAAGGCCTGTGAAGTGACGCTGGGCCTCGTGCCTGACGGACTCTTTACATCCTGTCGAAGTGGCTGGGAAACAGGCACGCCCTGAAAAGGGAATGTGATAAGCTTCAGCGATTACCCATACGGAGGAACTATGGATCACCGTTTACTTGAAATTATTGCCTGCCCGGTGTGCAACGGCAAACTCTACTATAGCCAGGACAAACAAGAGCTGATTTGCAAACCGGACAGCCTCGCTTTCCCGCTGCGTGACGGTATTCCGGTACTGCTGGAAAACGAAGCCCGTTCCCTGGTGGCTGAAGAGAGCAAACCATGAGCTTTGTCGTCATTATTCCTGCCCGTTACGCCTCAACGCGTCTGCCGGGTAAGCCGCTGGTAGATATCAACGGCAAGCCAATGATTGTGCATGTACTTGAACGCGCCCGTGAGTCCGGCGCTGACCGTATTATCGTGGCCACCGATCATCCTGATGTTGCGCGTGCGGTTGAAGCCGCAGGCGGGGAAGTGTGCATGACCCGCGCCGATCACCAGTCTGGTACTGAACGACTGGCTGAAGTGGTTGAGAAATGCGCATTCAGCGACGATACGGTAATCGTTAACGTGCAGGGCGACGAGCCGATGATCCCGGCGGCGATTATTCGTCAGGTGGCGGAAAACCTGGCGCAGCGTCAGGTTGGCATGGCAACTCTCGCGGTACCTATCCACCACGCGGAAGAAGCGTTCAACCCGAACGCGGTGAAGGTTGTGACGGATGCGGAGGGCTATGCGCTCTATTTCTCCCGTGCCACCATCCCGTGGGATCGCGATCGCTTTGCGGTGTCCAAAGAGACCATTGGCGATACCTTCCTGCGCCATATTGGCATCTACGGCTATCGCGCTGGCTTTATTCGCCGGTATGTAACCTGGACACCGAGTCCGCTGGAGCATATTGAAATGCTGGAACAGCTTCGTGTGCTCTGGTACGGCGAAAAGATCCACGTTGCCGTCGCCGAAGAGGTGCCTGGTACAGGCGTAGACACCCCAGAAGATCTTGAGCGCGTTCGCGCTGAATTGCGTTAATCCTTGCGGCATCCCTCTTTTGGGAGGGATGCACTCCGCCGTTTATTTTCTCTTATCTTTTCCATAATTGATCTACGCAGGGTGACATCTGCGTCCTGCGCGCTCATTATAAAAGCAGTAGTCTTAATGGGGGTAATCTCATATGGAACAGCTGCGTGCCGAACTGAGTCACCTGCTTGGCGAGAAGTTAAGCCGGGTGGAATGTGTAAGTGAAAAGGCAGATACCGCGCTCTGGTCGTTGTACGACAGTCAGGGAAACCCAATGCCGCTGATGGCCCGAAGCTTTACCTCGCCGGGTGTGGCCAGGCAGCTCGCCTGGAAAATTTCAATGCTCGCGCGGCAAGGAACCGTGCGTATGCCGACGGTTTACGGAGTGATGACGCATGAAGAGCACCCCGGTCCGGATGTTCTGCTGATTGAGCGTTTACGCGGAGTATCCGTTGAAGCCCCGGCGCGTACACCGGAGCGCTGGGAACAGCTGAAAGACCAGATTGTGGAGGCTCTGCTGGCCTGGCACCGGCAGGATAGCCGTGGCCTTGTGGGACCCGTCGACAGCACTCAGGAAAATCTCTGGCCGCTGTGGTATCGCCAGCGGGTGGAGGTGCTGTGGGGAACGCTTAATCAGTTCAACAACACCGGCTTGACCATGCAGGATAAACGTATCCTGTTCCGCACCCGGGAGTGTTTACCGGCGCTGTTTGAGGGCTTTAACGACAACTGCGTGTTGATACACGGTAATTTTACCCTGCGTAGCATGCTTAAAGATTCTCGTAGCGATCAGCTTCTGGCAATGCTGGGGCCAGGGGTCATGCTCTGGGCTCCGCGCGAGTATGACCTGTTCAGGCTCAGCGACAGCGCGGCCGCTGAAGGCTTGCTGTGGCACTATCTGCAGCGCGCGCCCGTTGCGGAGGCGTTTCTCTGGCGGCGCTGGCTTTATTTATTGTGGGATGAAGTGGCGCAGCTGGTGAATACCGGACGTTTCAACCGCGCCAACTTTGACCTTGCGACAAAATCACTCCTGCCCTGGCTCGCCTGAGGAGCCTTTCAGCCACTGCCAGACGCGTCCCAGCGTCTCATAGCCGACGCGATCGCTATGCATCAACCACATCGGGGACGGGATCACCCGTTCCCATGGGTTGAGCGGGGCGTTAATGGCCATCTGGTTCGCCGGCGCGGGAAGCGGGTGCAGTCCTTGTTTTTCGAAGAAAATCATTGCCCTTGGCAGATGCGAAGCAGATGTAACCAGTAAGAACGGAACATCGCCAATAGCCTGTTTCACCGCTGCGGCTTCTTCTTCGGTATCTTTCGGACTGTCCAGCGTGATAATAGCGGAGCGCGGCACGCCGAGGGATTCCGCCACCCTGGCGCCGGCTTCAGCCGTGCTGACCGGGTTGGTTTTGGCTGGCGCGCCGGTGAAGATCATTTTTGATCCCGGATTAGCCAGCCACAGGCGAATACCTTCGTTCAGGCGCGGCAGGCTGTTATTGATCAGGTTGGAGCTGGGGGCCCAGTTTGGATCCCAGGTATACCCACCGCCCAGCACCACGATGTACGCCACTTTCTGGTTTCCCTGCCAGGTTGGGTAGGTGTTTTCGATGGGACGTAACAGTTTGTCTGCGACGGGTTGCAGGCTCAGCAGCAGCAGTACCAGCCAGCCGAAGGTGATCAGCGTTTTGCCACTTTTCTGAAAGCGACTAAACCACACCAGCCCCAGCCCCAGCGCGATGATGAGCAGCAGTAGCGGAAGGGGAAGCATCATGCCTCCAATGTATTTCTTCAGGGTAAAAAGCATCCTTTTTGGTTCCTTTTTTAACCATATAGCAGGCGAATACCCGTGATATTACACCAGAGAGGTTCATTCTCCGCGCGGGTGTGACAAAATAGCGGTTTTGCAGTTAGCGAGTGGAACTCTCCCAATGCGGGATCGCAATTTTGATGACATCGCGGAAAAGTTTTCGCGCAACATATACGGCACCACAAAAGGGCAGTTACGTCAGACGATCCTCTGGCAGGATCTGGACACCATTCTGGCCACGTATGGAGGTCAAACGTTGCGCGTGCTTGACGCCGGAGGCGGTGAAGGGCAGACGGCCATAAAAATGGCTGAGCGCGGTCATCACGTCACACTTTGCGATCTTTCTGCTGAGATGGTTGCGCGTGCCACGCGTGCAGCAGAGGAGAAAGGTGTGAGCGACAACATGCATTTTGTACAATGCGCCGCTCAGGACATCGCACAGCATTTGGAAACCCAGGTTGATCTGATATTGTTTCATGCGGTGCTGGAATGGGTAGCCGATCCGTTAAGCGTGTTACAAACTCTGTGGTCGATGCTACGCCCGGGCGGTACGCTGTCGCTGATGTTCTACAATGCTAACGGCTTCCTGATGCACAACATGGTTGCGGGCAACTTCGACTATGTTCAGGTCGGAATGCCGAAAAAGAAAAAGCGCACGCTTTCCCCGGACTATCCGCGCGATCCCCAGCAGGTTTACGGCTGGCTGGCAGAGATTGGCTGGCAGATAACCGGGAAGACGGGCGTCAGGGTGTTTCATGATTATCTGCGTGAAAAACACAAACAGCGTGACTGTTTTGACACCTTAACAGAATTAGAAACGCGGTATTGCCGTCAGGAACCGTTTATCAGTCTTGGCCGCTATATTCACGTCACCGCGCACAAGCCGCAGATGCAAGGATAACCTATGAGTGAATTTTCCCAGACAGTCCCCGAACTGGTTGCCTGGGCCAGGAAAAATGATTTCTCCATCTCGCTGCCGGTAGACAGACTCTCTTTCCTGCTGGCGGTTGCCACGCTGAACGGCGAACGGCTCGATGGCGAAATGAGCGAGGGTGAACTGGTGGATGCGTTCCGCCATGTGAGTGATGCGTTTGAGCAAACCAGCGAAACCATTAGCGTGCGTGCCAACAACGCAATCAACGATATGGTGCGTCAACGTCTGCTGAACCGCTTTACCAGCGAGCAGGCGGAAGGTAACGCCATTTATCGACTGACGCCACTGGGCATCGGCATTACCGATTACTACATCCGCCAGCGTGAGTTTTCCACGTTGCGCCTTTCCATGCAGCTCTCCATTGTGGCGGGTGAACTCAAGCGTGCAGCCGATGCTGCGGATGAAAACGGGGATGAATTCCACTGGCACCGTAACGTCTTCGCGCCGCTGAAATATTCGGTAGCGGAGATTTTTGACAGTATCGATCTGACCCAGCGTCTGATGGACGAACAGCAGCAGCAGGTGAAAGATGATATCGCGCAATTGCTGAATAAAGACTGGCGTGCGGCCATCTCCAGCTGTGAGTTGCTGCTGTCGGAAACCTCCGGCACGCTGCGTGAACTGCAGGATACGCTGGAAGCCGCAGGCGATAAGCTCCAGGCCAACCTGCTGCGCATTCAGGATGCGACCATGGCACATGACGATCTGCATTTTATCGACCGTCTGGTCTTTGATTTGCAGAGCAAGCTCGATCGCATCATTAGCTGGGGCCAGCAATCGATTGACCTGTGGATCGGTTACGATCGTCACGTACATAAATTTATCCGTACCGCCATCGATATGGATAAAAACCGCGTCTTTGCTCAGCGTCTGCGTCAGTCTGTTCAAACCTACTTCGATGCGCCGTGGGCGCTAACCTACGCCAATGCCGATCGTCTGCTCGATATGCGTGACGAAGAGATGGCGTTGCGTGATGAAGAGGTAACCGGTGAGCTGCCACCGGATCTGGAGTACGAAGAATTCAACGAAATTCGTGAGCAACTTGCGGCCATGATCGAAGAACAGCTCGCTGTCTACAAAACCAGACAGGTACCGCTGGATCTTGGTCTCGTGGTGCGCGACTATCTGGCGCAATATCCTCGCGCGCGCCACTTCGACGTTGCCCGCATTGTGGTAGACCAGGCGGTTCGCCTGGGTATCGCGCAAGCAGATTTCACCGGACTGCCGCCGAAGTGGCAGCCGATTAACGATTACGGAGCCAAGGTACAGGCGCATGTCATTGACAAATATTGAACAAGTGATGCCATTAAAGCTGGCACAGGCGCTGGCGAATCCGTTATTTCCGGCGCTGGACAGCCAGCTGCGTGCCGGTCGTCATATTGGCCTCGACGAGCTGGATAATCACGCCTTTTTGATGGACTTCCAGGAGTATCTGGAAGAGTTTTACGCACGCTATAACGTTGAGCTTATCCGCGCGCCGGAAGGTTTCTTCTACCTGCGTCCGCGTTCCACCACGCTTATTCCGCGCTCCGTGCTTTCCGAGCTGGATATGATGGTCGGCAAAATTCTGTGCTACCTCTACCTCAGCCCGGAACGTCTGGCAAATGAAGGGATCTTCACCCAGCAGGAGCTTTACGATGAGCTGTTGACGCTGGCAGACGAAAGCAAGCTGCTGAAGCTTGTGAACAACCGTTCTACGGGGTCGGATCTCGATCGTCAGAAATTGCAGGAAAAAGTTCGCTCTTCTCTGAACCGTCTGCGTCGTCTGGGGATGGTCTGGTTTATGGGCCACGACAGCAGCAAATTCCGCATTACGGAATCTGTTTTCCGCTTCGGTGCCGACGTGCGTGCGGGCGACGATGCGCGTGAAGCGCAGCTTCGCATGATCCGCGACGGTGAGGCGATGCCGGTGGAAAACCATTTGCAGCTCAATGACGAGCCTGAAGACAATCAGCCGGATAGCGGGGAGGAAGAGTAATGATTGAACGCGGTAAATTTCGCTCACTAACGCTGATTAACTGGAACGGCTTTTTTGCCCGAACCTTTGATCTCGATGAGCTGGTGACAACGCTCTCCGGCGGTAACGGTGCGGGTAAATCCACCACCATGGCGGCCTTTGTGACGGCGCTGATCCCTGATTTGACGCTGCTGCACTTCCGTAACACCACCGAAGCGGGCGCGACAAGCGGCTCCCGCGATAAAGGCCTGCACGGTAAGCTCAAAGCTGGCGTCTGTTATTCGGTGCTGGATGTGATCAACTCCCGTCACCAGCGTGTGGTGGTGGGCGTGCGTCTGCAGCAGGTCGCCGGTCGCGACCGAAAAGTGGATATCAAGCCGTTCGCGATTCAGGGCCTGCCAACCTCAATGCAGCCAACGGCGCTGCTGACGGAAACGCTCAATGAGCGCCAGGCGCGCGTACTGACGCTGCAGGAGCTGAAAGACAAGCTCGAAGCTATCGAAGGCGTGCAGTTCAAGCAGTTCAACTCAATTACCGATTACCACTCCCTGATGTTCGATCTGGGCGTGGTGGCGCGTCGTCTGCGTACCGCATCCGACCGCAGCAAATATTACCGTCTGATTGAAGCCTCCCTGTACGGTGGGATCTCCAGCGCCATTACCCGCTCCCTGCGCGACTACCTGTTGCCGGAAAACAGCGGCGTGCGTAAGGCCTTCCAGGACATGGAAGCCGCGCTGCGTGAAAACCGCATGACGCTGGAAGCGATTCGCGTTACCCAGTCTGACCGCGATCTGTTTAAACACCTGATCAGTGAAGCCACCAACTATGTGGCGGCGGATTATATGCGTCACGCCAACGAGCGCCGCGTGCATCTCGATCAGGCATTAGAGTACCGCCGCGAGCTGTTCACCTCGCGTAAACAGCTGGTGGCTGAGCAGTATAAGCACGTTGAAATGGCCCGTGAACTGGGCGAACACAACGGGGCTGAGGGCGATCTGGAAGCCGATTATCAGGCCGCCAGCGATCACCTGAACCTGGTTCAGACCGCGCTGCGCCAGCAGGAAAAAATCGAGCGCTACGAAGCCGATCTCGATGAACTGCAAATTCGTCTCGAAGAGCAAAACGAAGTGGTGGCCGAAGCCGCCGACATGCAGGAAGAGAACGAAGCGCGTGCCGAAGCCGCCGAACTGGAAGTGGATGAGCTGAAAAGCCAGCTCGCCGATTACCAGCAGGCGCTAGACGTACAGCAGACGCGTGCAATTCAGTACAACCAGGCCCTGCAGGCATTGCAGCGTGCGAAAGAGCTATGCCATCTGCCTGACCTGACGCCGGACAGCGCCGATGAATGGCTGGACACCTTCCAGGCGAAAGAGCAGGAAGCCACGGAAAAACTGCTCTCCCTGGAACAGAAAATGAGCGTCGCGCAGACCGCGCACAGCCAGTTTGAACAAGCTTATCAGCTGGTGGTGGCGATTAACGGCCCGCTGGCGCGAAACGAAGCGTGGGACGTAGCCCGCGAGTTGCTGCGCGACGGCGTCAACCAGCGTCATCTGGCCGAGCAGGTGCAACCGCTGCGTATGCGTCTGAACGAGCTGGAACAGCGTCTGCGCGAGCAGCAGGAGGCCGAGCGTCTGCTGGCCGAGTTCTGTAAGCGTCAGGGTAAACATTACGATATTGACGATCTTGAGGCTCTGCACCAGGAGCTTGAAGCCCGTATCGCCGCCCTTTCCGATACAGTATCCAGCGCCAGCGAACAGCGGATGACGCTGCGTCAGGAGCTGGAGCAGCTTCAGTCCCGCTCGCAGACGCTGTTGCAACGCGCACCCGTCTGGCTGGCGGCGCAAAGCAGCCTGAACCAGCTCAGCGAACAGTGCGGTGAAACGTTCGAATCCAGCCAGGAAGTGACCGAATATCTGCAACAGCTGCTTGAGCGCGAGCGCGAGGCGATTGTTGAGCGTGATGAAGTTGGCGCGCGCAAGCGCGAGGTTGACGAAGAGATTGAACGCTTAAGCCAGCCGGGCGGTGCGGAAGATGCACGCCTGAATACGCTGGCGGAGCGTTTCGGTGGCGTACTGCTGTCAGAAATTTATGATGACGTGGGTCTGGACGATGCGCCGTACTTCTCCGCGCTGTATGGCCCGTCGCGTAACGCGATTGTGGTGCCGGATCTGTCTCTGATTGCCGAACAGCTCGAAGGGCTGGAAGATTGCCCGGAAGATCTCTATTTGATCGAAGGGGATCCGCAGTCGTTCGATGACAGCGTGTTCAGCGTTGACGAGCTGGAAAAAGCGGTAGTGGTGAAAATTGCTGACCGTCAGTGGCGTTACTCGCGCTTCCCGGAACTTCCTCTGTTTGGCCGCGCCGCGCGTGAAAGTCGTATTGAGAGCCTGCACGCTGAGCGTGAAACACTGTCTGAACGTTTTGCGACGTTGTCGTTTGACGTGCAGAAAACCCAGCGCCTGCATCAGGCATTTAGCCGCTTTATCGGTAGCCATCTGGGAGTGGCCTTTGAGGCTGACCCGGAAGCGGAAATTCGCAAGCTTAACACCCGCCGTGGCGAGCTTGAGCGCGCGATTGCCAGCCATGAAAATGACAACCAGCAGAGCCGCGTTCAGTTTGAACAGGCGAAAGAGGGCGTTGCTGCCCTGAACCGCATTCTGCCGCGTCTGAATCTGCTGGCGGACGATATGCTGGCTGACCGTGTGGATGAAATCCAGGAACGTCTGGATGAAGCGCAGGAGGCTGCGCGCTTCGTGCAGCAACACGGTAATCAGCTGGCGAAGCTGGAGCCGGTCGTTTCGGTGCTTCAGAGCGATCCAGAGCAGTTTGAGCAGCTAAAAGAAGATTATGCCTGGTCCCAGCAGGTGCAGCGTGAAGCACGCCAGCAGGCGTTTGCCCTGACGGAAGTGGTGCAGCGTCGCGCTCACTTCGGCTACTCTGACTCGGCGGAAATGCTGAGCGGTAACAGCGATCTGAACGAGAAATTACGCCAGCGCCTTGAGCAGGCTGAAGCGGAACGTACGCGTGCCCGTGAAGCGATGCGTAGCCACGCGGCCCAGTTGAACCAGTACAACCAGGTTCTGGCCTCGCTAAAAAGCTCCTTTGATACCAAGAAAGAGCTGTTAAACGATCTGCAAAAAGAGCTGCAGGATATCGGCGTCCGTGCCGACAGCGGGGCAGAAGAGCGGGCGCGTGTTCGTCGTGATGAGCTGCATGCCCAGCTGAGCAATAACCGTGCGCGTCGTAATCAGCTGGAAAAAGCGCTGACCTTCTGTGAAGCGGAGATGGATAACCTGACCCGCCGCCTGCGCAAGCTGGAGCGCGACTATCACGAAATGCGCGAGCAGGTGGTATCTGCGAAGGCTGGCTGGTGCGCGGTGATGCGCATGGTGAAAGACAATAATGTTGAACGCCGTCTGCATCGTCGTGAACTGGCGTACCTCTCTGCGGATGAACTGCGATCTATGTCGGATAAGGCGTTGGGTGCGCTGCGTCTGGCGGTGGCCGATAACGAACATCTGCGCGATGTGCTGCGTATGTCTGAAGATCCGAAGCGTCCTGAGCGTAAAATTCAGTTCTTCGTGGCGGTATACCAGCATCTGCGTGAGCGTATTCGTCAGGACATCATCCGTACCGACGATCCGGTCGAAGCCATTGAACAGATGGAAATTGAACTGGGGCGCCTGACGGAAGAGCTGACCTCCCGTGAACAGAAGCTGGCTATCAGCTCCCGTAGCGTGGCGAACATCATCCGCAAGACCATTCAGCGCGAGCAGAACCGTATTCGCCAGCTGAACCAGGGTCTGCAGAGCGTATCGTTTGGTCAGGTGAACAGCGTACGTCTGAATGTAAACGTCCGTGAAGCGCACTCTACGCTGCTGGATGTGCTCTCTGAGCAGCATGAACAGCATCAGGATCTGTTTAACAGCAACCGTCTGACCTTCTCCGAAGCGCTGGCGAAGCTGTATCAGCGTCTGAATCCGCAGATTGATATGGGGCAACGTACGCCGCAAACCATCGGTGAAGAGCTGCTGGATTACCGTAACTACCTGGAGATGGAAGTTGAGGTTAACCGTGGTTCAGACGGCTGGCTGCGTGCGGAATCCGGGGCACTGTCGACCGGTGAAGCTATCGGTACCGGGATGTCGATTCTGGTGATGGTGGTGCAGAGCTGGGAAGATGAAGCGCGTCGTCTGCGCGGCAAAGATATTTCCCCATGCCGTCTGCTGTTCCTTGATGAGGCAGCGCGTCTGGATGCCCGCTCCATCGCCACGCTGTTTGAGCTCTGCGAACGTCTGGATATGCAGCTCATTATTGCGGCACCGGAAAATATTAGTCCGGAAAAAGGCACAACCTATAAACTGGTGCGTAAAGTGTTCCAGAACAGCGAGCACGTTCACGTTGTAGGCCTGCGCGGCTTTGCTCCGCAGCCGCCGGAGTCCTTACCGGGCACGGCAGACGCCTCCTGAGGCGTGTTGTTACAAAGCGCGGCGCATTAGCGCCGCTTTTTTTTACGCTTAACTTATGCTTACGGCTGCGTTATCTTTAAACTTCTTTACATAAGGTAAGGCAACTGCGTTTGTGCCTTCCTATAATGAATAAAAGCCCCAGTGTGATGGGCATGTCGTGAGAAAACAGGGGGCAAGGGATGTTGCTAAAGAAAAATCGTGGTCATCAGCTGTCAGCGTTGAGTTTGTGTCTGGCGGTGATGTTTGCTCCACTGTTAAGCGCTCAGGCCGATGAGCCTGAAGTTGTACCGTCAGACAGTTCCGCGACGATGGGTGCGCAGCCGACGTCGCTGTCACAACCGCTGGATCAATCTCCGGCGACGGCCATTTTAGCGGGTATCAGACCGCTACCCGAAGGTATCGACACCGGCGCGCTCCGCCAGCAGCTTCTTACCGGGCTTCCTGCAGGATACACGCCTGCCTACATCAACCAGCTTACGCTGCTTTATGCCGCGCGTGATATGAAGCCGATGTGGGAAAACCGGGACGCCGTGCGGGCTTTCCAGCAGCAGCTGGCGGAAGTCGCCATTGCTGGTTTTCAGCCGCAATTCACCACCTGGGTTGAGCTCCTCACCGATCCAGCCGTTACCGGTCAGGCGCGTGATGTGGTGCTGTCTGATGCCATGATGGGCTACCTCCAGTTTGTGGCGGGCATTCCGGTCAATGGCAACCGCTGGTTATACAGTCAAAAACCGTACAAGCTGGCGACGCCGGCGCTGTCGGTCATTAACCAATGGCAACTGGCGCTGGATAACGGTGACCTGCCGCGCTTTATCGCAAGCCTGGCACCGGCCCATCCGCAGTATGCCACCATGCATCAGTCGCTGCTTGAGCTGGTTGCGGATTCCCGCCCGTGGCCTCAGGTGCGTGGCACAACCACGCTTCGTCCGGGACAGTGGAGCAGCGATGTCCCGGCGATCCGCGAAATTATGAAACGCTCCGGCATTCTCGAAAGCGGTCCTAAGATTGCGCTGCCCGGCGACGATACGCAAAGCGCGGTCGTCAGCCCGTCGGCCCCGGTAAAAGAGAAAAAGGCCGTTGCACAGAGCAACAAACCCGCCGCCTACGATCGCGAACTGGTCGCGGCGGTTAAGCAGTTCCAGGCCGCGCAGGGGCTGGGCGCAGACGGGGTGATCGGTCCGTCCACCCGCGACTGGCTGAACGTCTCGCCTGCCCAGCGTGCTGGGGTGCTGGCGCTGAATATCCAGCGTTTACGTCTGCTGCCGGGAACACTGTCGACCGGGATTATGGTGAATATACCAGCGTATTCGCTGGTTTATTATCAGAACGGTAGCGAGGTGCTGGCGTCGCGTGTGATTGTCGGACGTCCTGACCGTAAAACGCCGATGATGAGCAGCGCCCTGAATAACGTAGTGGTAAACCCGCCGTGGAACGTGCCGCCGACGCTGGCGCGCAAGGATATTCTGCCTAAGGTCTGGAACGATCCTGGCTATCTGGAGCGTCATAACTATACGGTGATCCGCGGCTGGAACAGCAAAGAGACGATCGATCCGTGGATGGTTGACTGGTCAACGATTACGCCGTCGAACCTGCCATTCCGTTTCCAGCAGGCACCGGGTGCGCATAACTCGCTGGGGCGCTATAAATTCAACATGCCAAGTTCGGACGCTATCTATCTGCATGATACGCCGAACCATAACCTGTTCCAGAAAGATGCCCGCGCGCTCAGCTCAGGCTGCGTTCGTGTGAATAAGGCATCGGAACTGGCGAATATGCTGTTGCAGGATGCGGGCTGGAACGACACGCGGATCTCCGATGCCCTCAAGCAGGGGGACACCCGTTACGTTAACATTCGACACAATATACCGGTCAATCTTTACTATCTGACGGCGTTTGTTGGTGAAGATGGACGTACCCAGTATCGTACAGATATTTACAATTATGATCTCACGGCGCGATCCGGCGCACAAATTTTGCCAAAAGCTGAACAATTAATCAGGTAAATGAAGCAGTTCGGGAAAATAGGTTGTCGTAAGTTAGGGCAAATACGTGGCGATATGGCTGGAAGCCGCGTGTTTGCTGGGGTTGGGTGCCTTGACGTCGTTGGCTTTGCCAGTTAAGGTGCCCTTCGTGCGCTAAGCATATTACGATTTCTTTGACCTGTAGACCTGATTATCATGGACAAATTTGACGCTAATCGCCGCAAACTGCTGGCGTTAGGTGGCGTTGCGCTCGGCGCAGCGGCCATCCTGCCGACGCCAGCATTTGCCACCCTCTCGACACCTCGTCCGCGTATTTTAACGCTCAACAATCTGCATACTGGTGAGTCGCTAAAAGCGGAATTCTTCGATGGCAGAGGCTATATTCAGGATGAATTAGCAAGACTTAACCATTTTTTCCGTGATTTCCGCGCGAATAAAGTAAAAGCCATCGACCCAGGATTATTTGACCAGTTGTTCCGCCTTCAGGGCCTGCTGGGTACCAGCAAGCCGGTGCAACTCATTTCCGGTTATCGTTCCATTGATACCAATAATGAATTGCGCGCCCGCAGCCGTGGGGTAGCGAAAAAAAGCTATCACACCAGGGGACAGGCAATGGATTTCCATATTGAAGGCGTTTCGTTAGCCAATATTCGCAAAGCTGCGTTATCTATGCGCGCAGGTGGTGTAGGATATTACCCAAGTAGTAACTTTGTGCATATTGATACCGGTCCAGTTCGGCACTGGTAATAACGAAACACAGGAGCAGTATGAACTATCGTATTATTCCGGTTACGGCGTTCTCCCAGAATTGTTCATTGATCTGGTGTGAGCAAACCAAACTGGCCGCGCTTGTCGATCCCGGCGGTGACGCTGAGAAGATCAAACAGGAAGTTGCAGAAAGCGGTGTGACGCTGATGCAGATTTTACTGACGCATGGTCACCTTGACCATGTTGGCGCAGCGGCGGAGCTGGCACAGCACTATGGAGTGCCGGTGATCGGTCCGGAAAAAGAAGATGAGTTCTGGCTGCAGGGTTTGCCAGCCCAAAGCCGCATGTTTGGCCTCGATGAGTGTCAGCCATTGACGCCCGATCGCTGGTTAAACGAAGGAGAGCGTGTGAACGTAGGGAATGTGACTTTACAGGTGTTGCATTGTCCTGGGCATACGCCAGGCCATATTGTCTTCTTTGATGACCAGTCCCGTCTGCTGATTTCCGGCGATGTGATTTTCAAAGGTGGCGTAGGGCGCAGCGATTTCCCGCGTGGCGACCACGGACAGCTGATCCAGTCTATTAAACAGAAGTTATTGCCGCTGGGCGATGACGTGACGTTTATCCCTGGACACGGCCCGATGTCGACGCTGGGCTACGAGCGGGTGCATAACCTCTTCCTTCAGGATGAAATGCCTGTCTGGTAAATCCGGATAATAAAAAAAGCCTGCATCGTGCAGGCTTTTTTGTGGGCGCTAATTACATTACAGTACGGCGACGATTGCTTCGCACAGTGGCGCCATGTTGTCAGGGGTCATACCTGCAACGTTCACGCGGCCAGAGGCCACGGCGTACACGCCAAACTCTTCACGCAGACGCAGAACCTGTTCTTTGGTCAGGCCACTGAAAGAGAACATACCGTTCTGCTTAGTAATAAAGCTGAAATCACGGTCTGCACCTTTCTCTGCCAGGGTGTTCACAAACAGCAGGCGCATGCGCTGAATACGCTGACGCATATCGTTGAGCTCTTGTTCCCAAATCGCGCGGAGCGCATCGTTGCTCAGGATGGTGGCAACGACAGAAGCACCGTGTGCTGGTGGGTTAGAGTAGTTAGCGCGGATAACTGATTTCATCTGGCTGAACGCACGATCGGCAGTCTCTTCGTTTGCTGCGACCAGCGTACAGGCACCAACACGCTCATTGTACAGGCCAAAGTTCTTGGAGTAGGAGCTAGCAACGATCAGCTCCTGATGGACGGCTGCGAAAGCGCGCAGACCTTCAGCGTCTTCTTCCAGACCACGGGCGAAGCCCTGGTAAGCGAAGTCAAACAGCGGCAGCCAGCCTTTATCGACTGACAGTTTTGCCAGCTGTTCCCACTGTTCAAGCGTCGGATCAATGCCGGTTGGGTTGTGGCAGCAGCCGTGGAACAGTACCACGTCGCCCGCCTGGGCTTCACTCAGGCTCGCCAGCAGACCGTCGAAGTCCAGAGCATGGTTTGCGGCGTCGTAGTAGGCATATTCGCGCACTTCCAGACCCGCAGAGTTAAAGACGCTCTTATGGTTCGGCCAGCTTGGGTTGCTTACCCATACGCGCTTAACAGCGGTATTTTTTGCAAGGAAATCCGCCGCCACGCGCAGTGCGCCGGTACCGCCAGGCGTTTGTGCTGTGCGCGCGCGTTTGTCGCTCACAATTGTACTACCTTTACCGAACAGCAGCTCCTGCGTGCAACGACCAAACTCAGGGATACCATCAATACCGAGGTAATTCTTGGTGGTTTCATTTTCCAGCAGATACTGCTCAGCTTTTTTTACGCTGGTCAGTACTGGGGTTTTGCCGGTTTCATCTTTATATACACCAATACCCAGGTTGATTTTGCCAGGGCGGTCGTCGGCACGAAACAGATCGGCCAGGCCCAGAATAGGGTCGGCAGGAGCGGCGGTAATGTTCTCAAACATGACGAAGTTCCATTGTGATTACAGAAGTGAAATCCGCTATCAGGTTAACGGTAGATTTACAAAATGCCAACCGTTTGCGACGAAAAGCGTGCGGCTTTTCAAAAGTCGCCATTATTTTCTGTCAGGCATAAAAAAACAGGGCCGAAGCCCTGTTCATTAAGCATATAACAAAGTGGTGTACTGATTAGAACTGGTAAACCAGACCTACAGCAACGGTATCATCGTTGTTGATGCCCAGCTTGTTGTCGTCTTTCAACTGGTTGATCTGGTAGTCAACATAGGTGGACATGTTTTTGTTGAAGTAGTAAGTCGCGCCGATGTCGATGTAGTTGATGTAGTCTTCGTCACCGATGCCTTCTACGTCTTTCGCTTTAGATTTGTAGTAAGCGATGGATGGACGCAGACCGAAGTCGAACTGATACTGAGCTACAACAGAGAAGTCCTGAGTTTTGTTAGCGAAACCATTGTCCAGACGAGCCGCGTTACGCATCTCACCGTACAGTGCTGCCAGGTAGATGTTGTTCGCGTCATATTTCAGACCGGTTGCCCACTGCTCAGCTTTATCGCCTTTACCCCATTGCAGATTCTGCTGGGCATTGGTGCGGTCAGCCGCGCCGTAAGCACCGACGATACCGAAGCCATCGAAATCATAGCTCAGAGAGGTTGCCCAGCCGTCACCGTTGGAACGCAACGCATCGGTACGCTCATTTTTGCCCAGGTACTGAACGCCAAAGTTCAGACCATCAACCAGGCCGAAGAAGCCGCTGTTACGGTAAGTCGCCAGACCACCGGTACGACCAGAGAAGAAGTTATCGCTCACGCCGGTGTCACCACCGAACTCAGGCAGCATATCGGTGATACCGATTGCATCATAAACCAGGCCATAGTTACGACCGTAGTCGAAGGAACCTGCGTCACCGAATTTCAGGCCTGCGAATGCCAGACGGGTTTTGTTACCTGACTGAGCATCAGCGCCTTCAGAGTTGTTACCCTGGAAGTTATATTCCCACTGACCATAGCCGGTCATCTGGTCGTTGATTTTGGTTTCGCCTTTGAAGCCCAGACGAGCATAAGTTTTGTCGCCATCGTTGCCGTCATTATCAGAGAAGTAATGCAGGCCAACTGCTTTCCCGTACAGATCCAGTTTGTTGCCGTCTTTGTTATAGATTTCTGCAGCGTTAGCTGCACCGGCTACCAGCAGGGCAGGGACTACCACTGCCAGAATATTGCGCTTCATCATTATTTATTACCCTCATTGGTTTTTTTATGACACTCGCCACTGCCGCCAATAAATTCCGTCAATAAATATTTCCGGAACTATTGATGAGAGTTTGGTGTCTTTATGTATCTGTCAGGCATCTTTCCATTCATAGAAGCGTTTCGCTAGCCTGAAAGTGCTACAGTTTTCAAGATTGAGTAACAAAAAGAAATTATATGTAACTAAATGTGTATTTTTCGGAACTTTGTGAACCACCTCAAATTTCAGAAAGACCTGGCGAATTAAACGGCAGGCAGATTACTATATATATGAATTCCTTATAATTAATTTAGATAAAGGCAATTCGTATACGCGCACCTTCAACGACTCATTTTTTCTTATGACCCAAAAGGGACTTCTGGATGGCTGTGATTTTGGTTGAAATTTGTGCTATTGCTTGAGGATTAAATAATCGCAATAAGAATAGGGTTTATTTTTTGTTCGTAGATATTTCGTGGAAACAAAACGTAACAACTAGTGGTTGTGACGGGGTCAAAGTTGAAAGGTGCTTACTTTACGCTGACGAAAATTGACAGAGCAGAATAAAATAATGGCCAGCAAATGCTGGCCATTATGATTTTGGTTACTTAGAAGCTGGCATTACGCGGCGTACGTGGGAACGGAATAACGTCACGTACGTTCTGAACACCTGTGACGTAGGCGATCAGACGTTCGAAGCCCAGACCAAAGCCTGAGTGTGGCACAGTACCGTAACGGCGCAGATCGCGATACCAGCTGTAATCCGCCGGATTGAGCCCCATCTCTTGCATGCGCGCATCCAGCACGTCCAGACGCTCTTCACGCTGGGAGCCACCGATAATTTCACCAATGCCCGGTGCCAGTACGTCCATTGCGGCAACGGTTTTACCGTCTTCGTTAAGGCGCATATAGAACGCCTTAATGTCTTTCGGGTAGTTTTTCACAACAACCGGTGCTTTAAAGTGCTTCTCAGCCAGGTAACGCTCATGCTCGGAAGAGAGATCCACGCCCCAGTAAACCGGGTTCTCAAACTTCTCACCGCATTTCTCGAGAATAGCGACCGCATCGGTGTAATCCACCTGGGCAAAGTCGGAGGAAACAAAGCGCTCCAGACGTGCAATCGCTTCGTTATCGACACGCTCAGCGAAGAATTTCATGTCATCAGCACGTTCTTCCAGTACCGCTTTGAAGACGTACTTGAGCATGGCTTCCGCCAGGCCAGCGACATCGTTCAGATCTGCGAAAGCCACTTCAGGCTCCAGCATCCAGAATTCTGCCAGGTGACGGCTGGTGTTGGAGTTTTCCGCTCGGAAGGTTGGGCCGAAGGTATAGATTTTAGACAGCGCACAGGCGTAGGTTTCGCCGTTGAGCTGGCCAGATACCGTCAGGAAGGCTTCTTTACCAAAGAAGTCTTTGTCAAAGTCCACTTTACCTTCTGGCGTGCGCGGCAGGTTTTCCAGATCCAGCGTAGAAACGCGGAACATCTCGCCAGCGCCTTCGGTATCGGAGGCGGTGATCAGCGGGGTAGATACCCAGAAATAACCCTGCTCATCGAAGAAGCGATGCAGTGCCTGCGCCAGCGTGTGGCGGACACGTGCCACCGCACCAATCAGGTTGGTGCGTGGACGCAGGTGAGCCACTTCACGCAGATATTCGATGCTGTGACGTTTTGCGGCCATCGGGTAGGTATCAGGATCTTCAACCCAGCCAGTTACTTCAACGGCAGTGGCCTGAATTTCGAAACTCTGACCCTGACCCGGTGATGCGACAACCACGCCGGTAACAATTACGGAACAACCGGTTGTCAGGTGCAGAACGTCATCATTGTAATTGGGCAGAGAATTATTAATGACGGCCTGTACAGGATCAAAGCAGGAACCGTCATAGACGGCAAGGAAGGAGATGCCAGCTTTAGAATCTCGGCGGGTACGCACCCATCCGCGCACGGTGACTTCCTGGTCAACGGCGACACGGCCCTGGAGTACGTCGGCTACAGGCACAACGCTCATAATATTCTCTCTGTTAATAGTCGGAAAAAATAAACACTTGTCCACCCAAATGGGGGGATATCTATGTTACCTGCCATCCGCTATCAGACAAGTAAATTTCGCAGTCAAAAGAGAAGAATTAAGAAATAAATAAGAAGTAGGGAGCCATTTGGCTCCCTTAAGCGCTTAACTGGCTTTTTTGACCTGAGGGAGATCGAAAGCTTTGCGTAACGCGCGGACAAACGCTTTATCATGACAGATGGTTTTACCCGGGCTATCGGAGAGCTTGGCTACCGGCTTGCCGTTACATTCCACCAGTTTTATCACGATATTCAGCGGTTTTACCTGAGGGATGTCGCAGGTTAAACGGGTGCCAATCCCGAAGCTCAGGTTCACTCGGGTACTGAAATGGCGATAGAGTTCAACCGCTTTCGCGAGATCGAGGTTGTCGGAGAAGACCAGCACCTTGCTCATCGGGTCGATGCTGAGTTTTTCGTAATGCGCTATCGCCTTCTCACCCCATTCAACCGGATCCCCGGAGTCATGACGTAACCCCTGGTAACGCTCAGCGAACTCAGGGCCGAAATCACGCAGGAACGCATCCATCGTGATACAGTCGGTCAGGGCGATGCCGAGTTGATTCGGATACTCGTCAAGCCACGCGGCCAGTGCGGCGCGTTGGCTGTTGGCCAGATCTGGACTGATCTGCTGATGCGCCTGGAACCATTCATGCGCCTGGGTACCCATGGGTGTCAGGTTCAGACGACGTGCCAGATCGTAATTACTGGTGCCCACGAACCACGACTCTTGCTGCAGACGCTGAACAATGGCCTGCTGAACGTCGCGGGAGAAACGGCGACGCGTGCCAAAGTCCATAAGACGGAAGCGGGACATATCCAACCCATCCGTCAGGGTGGCAAACCCTGCGAGTTTGTTTTCCAGCGCGGCCAGTGCCTGAGTCACCCCGGTTTCCGGCGAACGGTAGCGGTGAGCCAGCTCGCTGATCACAGCCAGCAACGGAACTTCCCACATGATCACTTCACGCCATGGGCCTTCAAGGCGAATATCCAGCTTGCCGTTATCATTCGTGACGGTGACCTGCTCTGGCTTATAACGGAAGTCGCGCAGCCAGTTCAGATAGTCCGCTTTAAAGAAAGGCAGGCCGGAAAGCCACTGGTATTCGTCGTCCTGCAACGTCAGATGCTGCATAGCATCGACCTGTTCACGAATGGAATCTGCGTAGATACCGAGCAAGTCGTCGCCACGGCAGCGGAATTCCGCCGCAACATCAACATCATAGTAATGGTGGAAAACGGCTTGCTGCATGTGCAGTTTATACGCGTCGGTATCCAGCAATGTATGCAGAACAGGAGAAGCGAATCGAGTCATAGGTGCGCAGTAGCATCCTCTCACAGGAGCGTTTAGTACAATAAACAACTCCGGAGTATACCTTGTTTAGTGATTTATTGAACCCCGATCACAACATAAGCGCTCTTTATGGTCGAGGGCATTTTGTGCCCCGTGTTATACAAATGTAGCAAAAAGGGTGTTTGTACCTGAAAAGATGAACATTCTGCATAGCGCGATCTACACAACAGGAATAGACTGGAATCGTTATTCGACAAACGATGCATAAGGTTTTCTATGACACAACAGCCACAAGCCAAATACCGCCACGACTATCGTGCGCCGGATTACCTGATTAGCGATATCGATCTGACTTTTGACCTGGATGCCACTAAAACCGTTGTGACGGCGGTAAGCCAGGTGACGCGCCAGAGCGCGACGGCAGTGCCGCTGCGTCTGGATGGTGAAGACCTGACGCTGGTCTCCCTGCATATTAATGATGCAGCCTGGACTGACTATAAAGAAGAAGACAACCAGCTGGTGATCGATAACCTGCCGGAACGCTTTACGCTGCGCATCGTGAATGAAATCAGCCCTGCCGCCAATACGGCGCTGGAAGGGCTCTACCAGTCTGGCGTGGCGCTGTGCACCCAGTGTGAAGCGGAAGGTTTCCGCCACATCACCTGGTATCTTGACCGTCCGGACGTGCTGGCGCGCTTTACCACCAAAATCATCGCGGATAAAACGCTTTATCCTTTCCTGCTCTCTAACGGTAACCGCGTGGGTGAGGGTGAGCTGGAAAACGGCCGTCACTGGGTACAGTGGCAGGATCCGTTCCCAAAACCATGCTACCTGTTTGCGCTGGTGGCGGGTGATTTCGACGTCTTACGCGACACCTTCAAAACCCGTTCTGGCCGCGAAGTGGCGCTGGAACTGTTCGTTGACCGTGGCAACCTCGATCGCGCGCCATGGGCGATGACCTCGCTCATCAACTCCATGAAATGGGACGAAGAGCGTTTTGGTCTGGAATACGATCTCGACATCTATATGATTGTCGCCGTCGACTTCTTCAACATGGGGGCGATGGAGAACAAAGGTCTCAACATCTTTAACTCCAAATACGTGCTGGCCCGTACCGATACCGCCACCGATAAAGACTACCTCGATATCGAGCGCGTTATTGGCCACGAGTATTTCCATAACTGGACCGGTAACCGTGTCACCTGCCGCGACTGGTTCCAGCTGAGCCTGAAAGAAGGTCTGACCGTCTTCCGTGACCAGGAGTTCAGCTCCGATCTGGGCTCGCGTGCGGTTAACCGCATCAACAACGTGCGCACCATGCGTGGGTTGCAGTTCGCGGAAGATGCCAGTCCGATGGCGCACCCAATTCGTCCGGACAAAGTCATCGAGATGAATAACTTCTACACCCTGACGGTGTATGAAAAAGGGGCGGAAATTATCCGTATGATCCACACCCTGCTGGGCGAGGAGAACTTCCAGAAAGGGATGCAGCTCTATTTCGAGCGTCACGACGGTAGCGCCGCCACCTGCGATGATTTTGTGCAGGCAATGGAAGATGCGTCGAATGTGGATCTCTCTCACTTCCGCCGCTGGTACAGCCAGGCCGGTACGCCGATTGTCACCGTTAAAGACGATTACAATCCGGAGACCGAGCAGTACACCCTGACCATCAGCCAACGCACGCCGCCAACGGCTGAGCAGGAAGAAAAATATCCGCTGCACATCCCGTTCAGCATTGAACTGTATGATAACGAAGGCAAAGTGATCCCGCTGCAGAAGGGTGGCCACCCGGTACACCACGTGCTGAACGTGACCCAGGCAGAGCAGACCTTTATCTTCGATAACGTCTATTTCCAGCCGGTGCCTGCGCTGCTGTGTGAATTCTCTGCTCCAGTGAAGCTGGAGTATAAGTGGAGCGATCAGCAGCTGACGTTCCTGATGCGTCACGCGCGCAACGATTTCTCCCGCTGGGATGCCGCTCAAAGCCTGCTCGCGACATACATCAAGCTGAACGTTAATCGTCATCAGCAGGGCCAGCCGCTGTCGCTGCCGGTTCACGTGGCCGACGCGTTCCGTGCGGTTCTGCTGGATGAACAGATTGATCCGGCCCTCGCGGCTGAAATCCTGACGTTGCCGTCCGCGACCGAAATCGCCGAGCTGTTCGAGACCATCGATCCTATTGCCATCGTGGCTGTGCGTGAAGCGCTGACCCGCACGCTGGCGGCCGAACTGGCGGATGAGTTCCTGGCGATCTACAACGCCAACAAGCTGGATGCGTACCGCGTGGAACATGGCGATATTGGTAAACGTTCCCTGCGCAATACCTGTCTGCGCTACCTGGCCTTTGGTGAAACAGACCTGGCGAACACGCTGGTGAGTAAGCAGTATCACGAAGCGGATAATATGACCGACGCGCTCGCAGCCCTGGCGGCAAGCGTGGCAGCCGAGTTACCGTGCCGTGATGCGCTGATGCAAGAGTATGACGACAAGTGGCACCAGGATGGCCTGGTTATGGACAAGTGGTTCATTCTGCAGGCGACCAGTCCGGCAGCCGATGCGCTCAGCAACGTGCGCAGCCTGCTGAAGCATCGCTCCTTTACCATGAGCAACCCGAACCGCGTCCGCTCCCTGATTGGCGCGTTTGCCAGCAGCAACCCGGCTGCGTTCCACGCGGAAGACGGCAGCGGTTATCAGTTCATGGTGGAAATGCTGACCGAGCTGAACAGCCGCAACCCGCAGGTGGCATCACGTCTGATTGAGCCGCTGATCCGCCTGAAACGCTACGATACGCAGCGCCAGGCGAAGATGCGTGCCGCGCTTGAGCAGCTTAAAGGGCTGGAAAATCTCTCTGGCGATCTGTACGAGAAGATTTCGAAGGCGCTGGCCTGATAGAAAGCTTAACCCTCCCTCTCCCTGTGGGAGAGGGCCGGGGTGAGGGCATCAGGCATTAGCTTTAATCAACGCGCGCTCATTCACACCGCGCCTCATCACTCGCTCCAGCACCTCCGCTTCCAGCTCTGCCAGTCTGGCCGATCCCACACGGCGAGGGCGTGGAATATCTACCGTCAGATCCAGACCAATTTTTCCCTCTTCTATTAACAGCACCCGGTCGGCCATGGCGACGGCTTCGCTCACGTCGTGCGTCACCAGCAGGACCGTAAAACCGTGCTCCTGCCAGAGCGAGGCAATTAAATCCTGCATTTCAATCCGCGTCAGGGCATCAAGTGCCCCGAGCGGCTCATCGAGCAGCAGCAGGCCTGGACGATGTATCAACGCCCGCGCCAGCGCTACGCGCTGTTTTTGCCCGCCTGAGAGGGCCGCAGGCCAGTCACCGGCGCGATCCTCCAGCCCGACGGCGGCCAGTGCCTGACGCGCCTCCTCCCGCCAGTGACCTTTCAGCCCCAGCCCGACGTTATCCATCACCGTTTTCCAGGGCAGCAGGCGCGCATCCTGAAACATCATGCGAGTATCATCCTGAATATTGGCCAGCGGCGTTGTCCCTGCCAGAATCTCCCCTCCATTCGGCGCTTCCAGTCCGGCTAACAGGCGCAGCAGCGTACTCTTGCCGCCGCCGCTGCGGCCGACAACGGCCACAAATTGTCCGGCGGGGATATGCAGATCCAGGGCGTTAAGAATGGTTTTGTCGCCGTAGCGTTTCGTGACGCCGTTAAGTAACAGCGGTGTCCCCTGAGTGAGTCGGGCGGTATTCATGCTTTCGCCTCCTGAGAGAAATAGGCCGGGTTCCAGCGCAGCCAGCTGCGTTCCAGCCACTGGGCACTGACGTCAGCAAGTTTGCCCAGCAGGGCATAAAGGATAATGGCGACCACCACCACGTCCGTTTGCAGGAATTCGCGGGCGTTCATTGCCAGATAGCCAATGCCGGAGTTGGCTGAAATGGTCTCCGCGACGATCAGCGTCAGCCACATCAGGCCGAGCGCAAAGCGAACGCCAACCATAATGGAGGGCAGGGCGCCCGGCAGCAGCACGTGGATAAACAGGGCAAATCCTGATAATCCGTAGCTGCGTGCCATCTCAACCAGCCCGCGATCGATATTGCGGATCCCATGCCAGGTATTGATGTAAATCGGGAACAGCGTGCCCAGCGCCACGAGGAAAATTTTGGCGCTCTCATCAATACCAAACCACAGAATGACCAGGGGGATCAGCGCCAGATGCGGTACGTTGCGCAGCATCTGAATGGAGGTATCCAGCAACCGTTCCCCCCAGCGGGACAGGCCGCTGATCAACCCCAGCGTCAGGCCGATGCTCCCGCCGATGGAAAACCCAATCACCGCGCGCCAGGAGCTAATGGCCAGGTGCTGCCACAGCTCGCCGCTGGCACTCAGCGACCAGAAGGCTTCGATCACGCCCTCCGGAGAGGGCAGGATACGGCTCGACAGCCAGCCGGTGGAGGAGGCCAGTTGCCAGATAAGGACAATGCCGACAGGTAAAAACCATGGGGCGGCGCGCAACAGCCATTTTTGTGAGGTGAGAGACATAGCCACTCCTTAGCTTTGCGCGACTTTTCGCGGAATAAACTCGTTGGCCACGGCTTCGCCCTGAAGCTGCAGCTGGCGGGGCTGCGGAATGTCCGGGATAGCGACATCCAGATGCGGGAACAGCAGTTCTCCCACTTTGTATGCCTCCTCAAGATGCGGATAGCCCGAGAGGATAAAGCTGTCGATACCCAGCTCGGCATATTCGTTGATACGCGCCGCGACGGTCGGGCCGTCACCCACCAGCGCAGTACCTGCACCACCGCGTACCAGGCCGACACCCGCCCAGAGATTGGGGCTGATCTCCAGATTCTCGCGTTTGCCGTTATGTAACGAAGCCATCCGGTGCTGTCCAACGGAGTCGGTTTTCGCAAACGCCGCCTGCGCTTTGGCGATGGTCTCATCGTCCAGATGCGAGATCAGCCGGTCAGCGGCCTGCCAGGCCTCTTCGTTGGTTTCACGCACAATCACGTGCAGGCGAATACCAAAGCGCACCTTGCGGCCGTGGGCGGCGGCTTTGGCCCGCACCTGGGCAATTTTCTCTTTCACCAGTTCAGGTGGCTCCCCCCAGGTCAGATAGAGATCGACCTGTTCTGCCGCCAGATCCTGTGCCACATCCGACGATCCACCGAAGTAGAGCGGTGGACGCGGCTGCTGTACCGGAGGAAAGTAGAGTTTCGCGTCGCGAATATGAATATGCTTGCCATCGAAGGTGACCGTTCCCCCCTCAAGCAGACGTCGCCAGACGCGGGTAAACTCGGCGGAGGCCTCATAGCGTTCCGTATGATCGAGGAACACGCCGTCACCGGCCAGTTCCTGCGGATCGCTGCCGGTGACCAGGTTAAACAGCGCGCGTCCGTTGGAGAGCCTGTCGAGCGTTGCCGCCTGACGCGCGGCAACGGTCGGGGAAACCACGCTCGGACGTAATGCCACAAGGAATTTCAGGCGCTGGGTGACCGGGATCATCGACGCGGCGACCAGCCAGGCGTCTTCGCACGAGCGTCCGGTGGGGATCAGCACGCCGGTGAAACCGATTCGGTCTGCCGCCTGCGCAATCTGCTGCAGATAGCCGTGGTCAACCGGGCGCGACCCCTCTTCGGTACCAAGATAGTGTCCATCACCGTGGGTGGGTAAAAACCAGAAAAGATTCAGACTCATGATTTGGCTCCTTCTTTGGCTGCGGGTTGCCAGATGCGTTCGCGAATGTTCACCTGTTTTGGTACTAAGCGGTTTTGATAAAAGAGGTCGGCAGTCTGTTGTTGCAGGGCTGCAACATGCGCGTCCACCGGGATAATGGTGGTGGGTGGACGGTGGTTGAGGTAGCTCGCGATCACCGCCTCCGGTAAGCCCATGGTTTTCGCCAGCAGGGTGATGCTCTCCGGGCGCTGGCTTTGCGTCAGGGTATCGGCCTCGGTAAAGGTATTCAGGACCTCCTGAACAAAGGCACCGTTTTTCTCTGCATACGGACGGGCTGCAAGGTAGAACGAACCGGTCTGTTTCAGGGTTGTGCCATCTTTCAATACCCGTACGCCGCCCTGAAGTAATGCCGCGGAGTAGTAAGGATCCCAGATAGCCCACGCGTCGACATTGCCTTGCTGGAAGGCGGCGCGGGCATCAGCAGGGGTCAGATAGACGGGTTGAATATCGGTGAACTTTAGCCCGGCCTCCTGCAGGGCGCGGAGTAGCAGGTTGTGCGAGCTGGAACCTTTCTGGAATGCGACTTTGTGACCTTTAAGTTCGGCGACATTTTTAATGGCGCTATTTTCCGGCACCAGAATCACCTCGGCTTTGGGCTTGGGTGGCTCAACGCCAACGTAGACCAGATCGGCCCCGGCCGCCTGCGCAAAGATCGGTGGAATATCGCCAGTACTGCCTAAATCAATGCTTCCAACGTTCAGCGCCTCCAGCATTTGTGGCCCGGCAGGAAATTCCACCCAGGAGAATTTGGTCTGTGGGAAGCGTTTTTCCAGAAGCTGGTGGCTTTTTGCCAGCACCATACTGACGCTGCCTTTCTGGTAACCAATGCGCAAACTGTCAGGTGCCGTCTCTGCTGCATGGGTCAGGGACGAGAGTGTGAGCAGACCAGCCAGGCTGATACGGGTAAGTGTTTTAAACATGTGCGACTCCTTGTGGCTGTCCAAACGCAGGTACCTGAATATCGCGACGGTGCAGGGCATGCCAGAATGTCTCCAGCGCAGTGTCGAGCCGGGTTTGCAGATTCGGGGTGAAATGCGGTTTGTGCTGGTAATCGATAACCTGCGAGTCATCGGCAAAAACGCCGTGCAGGATCTCCTGCGCCTTCAACGCGTTCAGTACCGGCTTCAGGGCGTAATCCACGGCCAGTAAATGCGCAACCGTACCGCCCGTAGCCAGCGGCAACACCACTTTTCCATCGAGTGCACGTTCAGGCAGCAGATCGAGCAAGGTTTTCAGTGCGCCGGAAAATGAGGCTTTATAAATCGGGGTCGCGACGATAAGCCCGTCAGCACTTTTTAGCTGTTCAAT
Organism: Enterobacter cloacae complex sp. 394F7; assembly: GCF_057320385.1. NCBI lineage: Bacteria > Pseudomonadati > Pseudomonadota > Gammaproteobacteria > Enterobacterales > Enterobacteriaceae > Enterobacter > Enterobacter cloacae complex sp. 394F7. The sequence continues at coordinate 66,381 of NZ_JBXWCS010000008.1, forward strand.
CAGGGTTTTCAATGCCGGACTGTCAAAGCGCGCGTAGAGCAGATCCTCAGGTTCAAAGTTGTGCAGATTCCAGTGGCACACTTCCACATCCAGAGCATTAAGCCTTTCGCGGGCATATTCCAGCAGGGCGCTGGAACGAGAAGGGAAACGTGGACTTCCGGCCAGGGTGATGACGCGCATGTGTGCTCCTTATAACTAATTGTTTGCTTTTATCTAACATTCATAACAATTTTCAGGAGTGTGACACTGCGTGGTTATTCCACTAAATGATTTATCCGCAATTAAAATGCGAAAAAGCGCATAAGAAGTGTACGGGGAAGTAAACGTTTGCGTTTTACGCTGATTTTTTTGCCGCAGGTCAATTCCCTTTCCGGGCAGGATCGCACATAATCCCCTCCCGGTTTGCACACCGGGAATCCAGGAGAGTTCATGTACTACCCCTTCGTTCGTAAAGCCCTTTTCCAGCTCGACCCTGAGCGCGCTCATGAATTTACATTCCAGCAATTACGCCGTATTACGGGAACGCCGCTGGCCGCGCTGGTGCGTCAGAACGTGCCGGAAAAACCTGTGCAGTGCATGGGTCTGACCTTTAAAAACCCGCTGGGTCTGGCGGCAGGTCTGGATAAAAATGGCGAGTGCATTGATGCCCTGGGCGCGATGGGCTTTGGTTCCATCGAAATCGGTACCGTAACGCCGCGTCCACAGCCGGGTAATGATAAGCCGCGTTTGTTCCGCCTGGTCGAAGCCGAGGGGCTGATCAACCGCATGGGCTTTAATAACCTCGGCGTGGATCATCTCGTAGAAAACGTTAAAAAAGCCCATTTTGATGGTGTATTAGGCATCAATATTGGCAAAAATAAAGACACGCCGGTTGAACAGGGTAAAGATGACTACCTGATTTGTATGGAAAAAGTCTACGCCTATGCCGGTTATATCGCCGTGAATATTTCATCGCCGAATACCCCGGGGCTACGTTCTCTGCAATATGGTGAAGCGCTGGACGATCTTCTCAGCGCCATTAAAAATAAACAAAATGAGCTGCAGGCGATCCATCATAAATATGTTCCGGTGGCGGTTAAGATCGCACCGGATCTTTCTGCTGAAGAATTGATCCAGGTTGCCGACAGCTTAGTTCGCCATAATATTGATGGTGTGATTGCGACCAATACGACGCTCGATCGCTCCCTCGTCCAGGGAATGAAAAACTGTGACGAAGCGGGTGGGTTAAGTGGACGTCCGGTACAATTAAAAAGTACGGAAATTATTCGTGCGCTCTCCGCCGAATTAAAAGGTCGTCTGCCAATAATCGGTGTCGGTGGTATCGATTCGGTGATTGCTGCGCGCGAGAAGATGGCTGCGGGCGCCTCACTGGTGCAAATCTATTCCGGCTTTATTTTTAAAGGCCCGCCGCTCATAAAAGAAATCGTTACTCATATCTAATCTTTTCTCTTAATTAGACAACCAGGGCTTTATTTCCAGCCCTGGTTGTTTTATATTCCGTCACTGTTGCTTATTTAGACATTATAGTCTTTTATTAATGGTGTTATAAACGAAGCGGCGAATGGGACATTTTTAGTACAGGACGTTTGGGTACGGGAGAGACACATGCGAATTAAACCTGACGATAACTGGCGCTGGTATTTTTGTGAAGAGCATGACCGAATGATGCTCGATTTAGCCAATGGCATGTTGTTCCGTTCTCGTTTTGCGCGTCGAATGTTAACCCCGGACGCTTTCTCCCCGTCTGGCTTTTGTGTAGACGATGCTGCGCTTTATTTCTCCTTTGAAGAGAAATGCCGTGACCTGCTGCTCTCAAAAGAACAGCGTGCCGAACTGATATTAAACGCGCTGGTGGCGATTCGTTTTCTGAAACCGCAAATGCCGAAAAGCTGGCATTTTCTGCCGCATGATATGAACTGGACGCCGTCCACGGGCGATGCGGCCAGCGTCAATCTGAGCGATACCGCAGAAGAGGTGAGTTTACTGGTGGTGGAACCTGGCGAAAATGCCGCGCTTTGTCTGCTGGCTCAGCCCGGCGTGACCATTGCCGGGCGGACGATGCAACTCGGGGATGCCATTAAGGTCATGAATGACAGGCTGAAACCGCAGCTGCGCGTGGATTCGTTCAGCCTGGAACAGGCGGTTTAAGCTTCCAGCTGTATCGACGTTTTTGGAATACAGCTACAGCACAGGATCGTCCCGTCATCACCGATTGCGGATTTCTTCAGCGCACTGACATCGCCCCCGACCAGCTTGATTCGACAGCAACCACAGATACCCGCCCGACAGGAATACGGGATACGGATCCCGGCTTGCTCCAGCTGCTCAAGTATCACCTGCTGATTGTTACCCCGTATAACGCGGCCCTGCCAGTGAATATCCACTGCGGAACTGGCTTGCGTCTCAACGTCTACCGTTTCTTCTTCCTGACCCGCACCGTACACGCGCGCAGGCCCACGGGTGAGAATTTCCACCTCGTCACCCACGCGGATCACTCCGCTTGAGCGTGGAATAAGATTCTGGCCGAAATCCACGTCGCCATTATCCTGCGCGGTACGGAATGATTGCAGGGTTTTCAGCGGTTCGCTGGAAGGATGCTTCAGGCCTTTCTCCGGACTTACGGTGGTGAAAATGCAGCGGCTGCACGGCTTCACGACATCAAAAATGACGCTGCCGATGCGGATGACTTTCCAGGTATCTTCCTCCCAGGCTTCCGTACCGGTCACCACCAGATTCGGGCGAAATTGCTCCATCTGCACGCTGGCCTTACAGCGACGCTGCAGGTCACGCAGCGAGGCTTCGCTGGTTAACAGGAACGGGAAACCATCGGCAAACGAGAGGGGAACCGCGTCGTGGCGCTTGACGCGTCGCGTCAGCGCCGGACCCACCCAGCGCAGCTGTACCTCGCGGGAGAAGAAGCCGCTCAGCCAGCGGTTAATCTCGTCCGGAGCGATGCGAGCGGTAAAATGATTGCCCCACACTTCCGTTGGCGCATCGACAGGCGCAAAATCAGCAAAGCGAATCACCACGCTTGAGCCATCCGGGGCGGTGAGGTGCAGGCCGTCATGCAGCGGCGAAGGCGTAAAGCGCACCATCTGCGGGAACTGGCGTGCAGTAATGAACGTACCGTCAGGCTCGGTGACCATAAAAATACGATCGAAGGCAAATCCACTGATGTCAGCCAGGGCGTGAGAAACGCCGATACCGCGCATGGATTTCACCGGATGAATAAAAAGCCTGGATAACGTCGCCACTGTGCACAGTCCCTCGAATGAAAATAAGCCTTCAACTTTATGACATACACGTCATATTAGCTATAATGCGCGACAATTTTCTTAGAGTAAAAGTGACGATATGAATTCTCTGTTTGCCAGTACGGCCCGTGGGCTGGAAGAGCTGTTAAAAACTGAACTGGAAGCCCTGGGCGCGCAAGAGTGCCAGGTGGTTCAGGGTGGTGTCCATTTTGAGGGCGACACACGGCTTATTTACCAGAGCCTGATGTGGAGCCGCCTGGCGTCACGCATCATGCTGCCGATGAAAGAGTGCAAGGTCTACAGCGATCTTGATCTCTATACCGGCGTACAGATGATCGACTGGACAGAGATCTTCACGCCAGACGCGACCTTCGCGGTGCATTTTAACGGTGTAAACGATGAGATCCGCAACAGCCAGTACGGCGCGCTGCGTGTGAAAGATGCCATCGTGGACTGCTTTACCCGTAAAAACAAAGAACGACCAAACGTCGATCGTGAAAACCCGGATCTGCGCATTAACGTCTGGCTCAATGGCGATACCGCCAGCATCTCTCTGGATCTGAGCGGGGCAGCTCTGCATCTGCGTGGCTACCGCGATCGCACCGGTATGGCGCCCATCAAAGAAACGCTGGCCGCCGCCATCGTGATGCGCTCCGGCTGGCTGCCGGGCACGCCGCTGCTCGACCCAATGTGTGGTTCCGGTACGCTGCTGATTGAAGCCGCGATGCTGGCCACCGACCGCGCTCCCGGCCTGCATCGCGGCCACTGGGGCTTTAGCGGCTGGGCGCAGCACGATGAAGCACTCTGGAAAGAGGTCAAAGCCGAAGCGCAGGCCCGTGCGCGTAAAGGCCTGGCGGAGTATACCTCGCATTTCTATGGCTCTGACAGCGACCCGCGCGTCATTGAACGTGCGCGCAGCAATGCCCGTCGCGCAGGTATCGGTGAGCTGGTGACCTTTGAAGTGAAAGATGTCGCGAACCTGACCAACCCGCTGCCGAAAGGCCCCTACGGTACCGTTATCAGCAACCCGCCATACGGCGAGCGTCTGGATAGCGAACCGGCGTTGATTGCCCTGCACAGCCTGCTGGGCCGCAATATGAAAGACTACTTTGGCGGCTGGAATCTCTCCCTGTTTAGCGCTTCACCAGAACTGCTGAGCTGTCTGCAGCTGCGTGCCGATCGCCAGTTTAAGGCGAAGAATGGCCCGCTGGACTGTGTGCAGAAAAACTACCATCTGGCAGAGAAAGCGGCGGACAGCAAACCGTCGGGCGTGGCGGAAGATTACGCTAACCGTCTGCGCAAGAACCTGAAGAAATTTGAAAAATGGGCCAAACAGGAAGGCATTGAATGCTATCGCCTGTATGACGCCGATCTGCCGGAGTACAACGTGGCGGTTGACCGCTATGCAGACTGGGTGGTGATTCAGGAATATGCCCCACCAAAAACCATTGATGCGCAAAAAGCGCGCCAGCGCATGCTGGACGTGATCGCAGCGACGATTGCCGTGCTTGGCATCGCGCCAAACAAACTGGTGCTGAAAACCCGCGAGCGTCAGAAAGGGAAAAACCAGTATCAGAAGATGGGTGAGAAGGGCGACTTTATTGAAGTGGGCGAATACAACGCTCGCCTGTGGGTTAACCTGACGGATTACCTCGATACCGGGCTGTTCCTCGACCACCGCATTGCCCGTCGTATGCTGGGCCAGATGAGCAAAGGTAAGGACTTCCTTAACCTGTTTTCCTACACCGGTAGCGCCAGCGTGCATGCGGGCCTGGGCGGCGCGCGCAGCACCACTACGGTGGATATGTCGCGCACCTATCTGGAGTGGGCGGAGCGCAACCTGCGTCTCAATGGCCTGACCGGACGCCAGCATCGTCTGATGCAGGCCGATGTCCTGGGCTGGCTGCGTGACACCGATGAACAGTTCGATCTGATCTTCATCGATCCGCCAACGTTCTCCAACTCCAAGCGTATGGAGGATAGCTTTGATGTACAACGCGATCACCTGCGCCTGATGACCGACCTGAAGCGCCTCCTGCGTAAAGGCGGCACGATTATGTTCTCGAATAACAAACGCGGTTTCCGCATGGATCACGACGGCCTGGCCGCTCTGGGACTGAAAGCACAAGAAATCAGCCAAAAAACGCTGTCTCAGGACTTTGCCCGTAATCGTCAGATCCATAACTGCTGGCTTATCACCGCGGCCTGAAAGGAAAAATAAATGTCTTTAATTAGTATGCACGGTGCGTGGCTCTCCTTCAGCGACTCACCGCTTCTCGACAATGCTGAACTGCACATCGAAGACAACGAACGCGTCTGTCTGGTGGGCCGTAACGGCGCGGGTAAATCCACGCTGATGAAAATCCTCAACCGCGAGCAGGGTCTGGATGACGGGCGTATTGTTTACGAGCAGGATCTGATTGTCTCCCGCCTGCAGCAGGATCCGCCGCGTCATGTCACCGGGAGCGTGTACGATTTCGTAGCGGAAGGGATTTCGGAGCAGGCTGAATACCTGAAGCGCTATCACGAGATTTCTCATCTGGTGATGACCGACCCGAGCGACAAAAATCTTAACGAACTGGCGAAAGTTCAGGAGATGCTCGATCATCACGGCCTGTGGCAGCTGGAGAACCGTATTAACGAGGTGCTGGCTCAGCTGGGCCTGGAGCCGGATATGCAGCTGTCTGCGCTATCTGGTGGCTGGTTGCGTAAGGCGGCACTGGGCCGCGCGCTGGTCAGCGGGCCGAAGGTGCTGCTGCTGGATGAACCAACCAACCACCTGGACATTGAAGCGATCGACTGGCTTGAAGGGTTCCTGAAAACTTTCAGCGGTACCATTATCTTCATCTCCCACGACCGTTCCTTCATTCGCAATATGGCGACGCGCATTGTCGATCTCGATCGTGGCAAGCTGGTCACTTATCCCGGCGATTACGATACTTATCTGCTGGAAAAAGAAGAAAACCTGCGCGTGGAAGAGCTGCAAAACGCCGAATTCGACCGCAAACTGGCGCAGGAAGAGGTGTGGATCCGTCAGGGTATCAAAGCCCGCCGTACCCGCAACGAAGGCCGCGTTCGTGCCCTGAAAGCGATGCGTCGTGAACGCAGCGAACGTCGCGAAGTGATGGGCAGCGCCAAAATGCAGGTAGAAGAGGCCTCCCGTTCCGGGAAGATCGTCTTCGAGATGGAAAACGTTAACTACCAGGTTGACGGGAAAGTGCTGGTGAAAGACTTCTCCGCTCAGGTTCAGCGCGGGGATAAAATCGCCCTGATTGGCCCCAATGGCTGCGGTAAAACCACGCTGCTGAAGCTGATGCTGGGCCAGTTGCAGGCGGATAGTGGCCGAATTCACTGCGGTACCAAACTGGAAGTGGCCTATTTTGACCAGCACCGCGCGGAGCTGGATCCGGACAGAACGGTGATGGATAACCTTGCCGAAGGTAAGCAGGAGGTCATGGTAAACGGTAAGCCGCGCCATGTGCTGGGCTATCTCCAGGACTTCCTGTTCCACCCTAAACGGGCGATGACCCCGGTGCGTGCGCTGTCTGGCGGTGAGCGAAACCGTCTTCTGCTGGCGCGGTTATTCCTGAAACCAAGCAACCTGTTGATTCTCGATGAACCAACCAACGACCTGGATGTCGAAACGCTCGAACTGCTGGAAGAGCTGATCGATGGTTATCAGGGCACTGTGATGCTGGTGAGCCACGACCGTCAATTCGTTGACAACACCGTGACCGAATGCTGGATCTTCGAAGGCGAAGGGCGGATTGGTCAATATGTGGGTGGCTACCACGACGCGAAAGGGCAGCAGGCACAGTCGCTGGCGCAAAAACAGGCGAAGTCTAAAACAACGACTGAACCTGTTGTAACAAAAGCAGAAACTGTCAAGAAAACCTCGGCTAAACTAAGCTATAACCTGCAGCGCGAACTGGAGGGTTTGCCTCAGCGTCTTGAGGAGCTGGAGGCCGCGCTGGAGGCGCTGCAAGCGCAGGTTGCCGATGCATCCTTCTTCACCCAATCGCACGACTATACTCAAAAAGTCCTGGCCGAATTGTCCGCAGCTGAAAAAGCTCTGGAAGAAGCATTTGAGCGCTGGGAGTACCTTGAGTCTCTGAAAAACGGCGCATAAACAGGGATAACATATGTGTGACCAGCACCATGCCGACAGGCATATATTATGCTCGCAATGCGATATGCTCGTGGCGTTGCCAGAGCTTGGTCACGGACATAAGGCCCTGTGCCCGCGTTGCGGCACAACGTTGACAACCGAATGGGACGCGCCAAGACAGCGTCCCACGGCGTATGCGCTGGCCGCGTTGTTCATGTTGCTGCTCTCTAATCTCTTCCCCTTCATCTATATGAAGGTGGGAGGGATGACAAGCCAGGTCGATCTGCTTGAAATTCCGGGGGTGATGTTCTCGGAAGATTACGCCAGCCTCGGCACCTTCTTTCTTCTGTTTGTGCAGATCGTTCCGGCTTTTTGTCTGGTTGTCATCCTTTTGCTGGTCAACCGCGTAAAAATGCCCGCAGCCCTGAAAATCAAACTGGCGCGAGTCCTGTTTCAGCTTAAAAGCTGGGGAATGGCCGAGATTTTTCTGGCGGGTATTCTGGTCAGCTTCGTAAAGCTGATGGCCTACGGTGACGTGGGGATTGGCAGCAGCTTTATCCCGTGGTGTCTCTATTGCGTGCTGCAACTGCGCGCATTCCAGTGCGTTGACCGGCGTTGGGCATGGGATGATATTGCTCCGGCTCCCACGCTTGCCCAGACGGTGAAGGTTGGCGTGCCGGGGATCCGCCAGGGACTGCGCTCTTGCTCCTGCTGTACTGCCGTGCTGCCCGCCGATCTGGACGTCTGCCCACGCTGTGAAACCAAAGGCCATGTGCGGCGCAAAAATAGCCTGCAGTGGACCATGGCGCTGCTGGTGACCTCTGTCATGCTGTATCTTCCCGCGAATATTCTGCCGATCATGATCACCGATTTGCTCGGTGACAAAATGCCCTCGACGATCCTCGCCGGGGTGATATTGCTGTGGGGCGAGGGATCTTATCCGGTGGCTGGGGTGATTTTTATCGCCAGTATTATGGTGCCTACCTTAAAAATGATCGCGATTGCCTGGCTCTGCTGGGATGCGAAAGGGCACGGCAAACGCGACAGCGAACGCATGCACCTCATTTATGAAGTTGTCGAGTTTGTTGGACGCTGGTCAATGATTGACGTGTTTGTCATTGCCGTTCTCTCTGCACTGGTGCGGATGGGCGGTTTGATGAGTATTTATCCTGCGATGGGGGCTTTAATGTTTGCGCTGGTCGTGATTATGACCATGTTTGCGGCCATGACCTTCGACCCTCGTTTATCGTGGGATCGTGAGCCTGAATTAAGCCATGAGGAAGAGTAAGAGCATGGAAAATAAGAGTGGAGAGGCGAAAGTGCAGAAGGTCAAAAACTGGTCACCGGTGTGGATTTTTCCCATCGTGACGGCGCTGATCGGTGCATGGATCCTGTTTTATCATTACAGCCATCAGGGACCGGAAGTGACGCTCATCACCACCAATGCCGAGGGGATTGAGGGCGGTAAAACGACCATCAAAAGCCGCAGCGTGGATGTAGGGGTGGTTGAAAGCGCCACCCTGACGGATGATTTAACGCACGTAGAAATTAAAGCGCGGTTAAATGCCGGGATGGAAAAGCTGCTTCACGGTGATTCCGTTTTTTGGGTGGTTAAACCGCAGGTCGGTCGGGAAGGGATCAGTGGTTTAGGCACGCTGCTCTCGGGCGCGTATATTGAGCTACAGCCGGGGGCAAAAGGGGCGCAGCCAGCCCAGTATCAGCTTTTAGACTCTCCACCGCTAGCCCCGCCTGATGCAAAAGGGATCCGCGTGATTCTCGACAGTAAAAAAGCGGGCCAGCTCTCACCTGGCGATCCGGTGTTGTTCCGCGGCTATCGTGTTGGCTCAGTCGAGACCAGCACCTTTGATCCGCAAAAACGGACCATCAGCTATCAGCTGTTCATCAATGCGCCAAACGATCGTCTGGTGACCAGCAACGTACGCTTCTGGAAAGACAGCGGGATCGCGGTCGATCTCACCTCAGCAGGTATGCGCGTTGAAATGGGGTCGCTGACCACCCTGTTTGGCGGCGGCGTCAGCTTTGACGTGCCGGAAGGACTGGATCTGGGGCAGCCGGTGGCCGAGAAAACGGCCTTCAGGCTCTTTGACGATCAAAGAAGCATTCAGGACGCGCTCTATACCGATCACATTGATTACCTGATGTTCTTTAAAGATTCCGTCCGCGGCCTGCAGCCGGGTGCGCCCGTTGAGTTCCGCGGTATTCGTCTGGGTACGGTCGGACAGGTGCCGTTCTTTGTGCCGGGACTTCAGCAAGTACTTGATGATGACTATCGTATTCCGGTGCTGATCCGCATTGAGCCAGAGCGTCTGGTTAACCAGATTGGCGAGAATCAGGATATCGGCGCGCATATTACCGATTTGATGAACCGTGGCCTGCGCGGCTCGCTGAAGACCGGCAACCTGGTGACTGGTGCGCTGTATGTGGATATGGATTTCTATCCAAAAGCTCCGCCGATTACCGGTATCCGTGAATTTGGCGGCTACAAGATCATTCCAACGGTGAGCAGCGGTCTGGCTCAAATCCAGCAGCGTCTGATGGAAACACTGGATAAGATCAACAATCTGCCACTGAATCCGATGATTGAAGCGGCGACAGGCTCGTTGCATCAGAGCCAGGAGACGATGCAGCGTCTGCAAACCACGCTGGATAACATCAATAAGCTCACGGCAAGCCAGAGCATGCAGCAGTTGCCGCAGGATATGCAGAAAACGCTGCGTGAACTGAACCGTAGCATGCAGGGCTTCCAGCCTGGTTCGGCGGCCTACAACAAGATGGTGGCAGATATGCAGCGTCTTGATCAGGTCTTGCGTGAACTGCAGCCCGTACTGAAAACGCTCAATGAGAAGAGCAACGCGCTGGTGTTTGAAGCAAAAGATAAAAAGGATCCTGAGCCGAAGAGGGCGAAACAATGAAAAAATGGCTAGCGATTGTAGGTGCGATGGTGCTCACGGCCTGTAGCTCAGGGAGTGAAACGAAAAGCTACTATCAGCTGCCGCTGATGGCGCAGGTGGGTACGCAGAGCACCGCCTCACAGGGCAACCGTCTGCTGTGGGTTGAGCAAGTGGCTGTGCCAGATTATCTGGCCGGCAACGGGGTGGTTTACCAGACCAGCGATGTGCAGTATGTGATTGCCAATAATAACCTGTGGGCCAGCCCGCTGGATCAACAGTTGCGCAATACGCTGGTGGCGAATCTCAGCAGCCAGCTTCCGGGCTGGGTTGTCGCCTCCCAGCCTCTTGGAAGCGACCAGGACACGCTGAACGTGACGGTAACGGGCTTTCATGGTCGTTATGACGGTGCTGTTGTCATCAGCGGAGAATGGCTGCTTAACCATCAGGGACAGCTGATTAAGCGTCCGTTCCATCTGGAGCTCAAGCAGCAAAAAGATGGCTATGATGAAATGGTGAAAGTGCTTGCCCAGGGGTGGGCACAGGAATCGGCCAACATCGCGAGAGAAATCTCCCGGCTGCCATAAGTAAAATTCATCATCAAAAACCGCAATCGGTGTGCCACTGATTGCGGTTTTTTTTCGTTTTCACGTCAGACCGTTACTTGTCCCGGGTCACAATTTTTGTACAAATGATCTTCTGGCTAGCTCACAAATATGACATCCGTATGAATTTTGAACGTTGACGCTACGACTAATTCGGGGTATTCGTTATCTGTGCCTGCACGCATTGTGCAGTCACTGTTTTCTTTCCACCAGACAAAAGAATGAGGGAAACGAGGCATGAAGAGACAGAAACGAGATCGCCTGGAACGGGCTCATCAACGTGGTTATCAGGCCGGCATCGCTGGACGATCTAAAGAAATGTGTCCTTATCAGACGATTAATCAAAGGTCACAATGGCTGGGAGGCTGGCGAGAAGCCATCGGCGACAGGGCACTCATTGCCTGATAACGTCTCTTTAAAAACAGAAACCTCCGCACTGCGGAGGTTTCGCCTTTCTGGAGCCGCGAAAAGCAGCGATTAGAAAGCAGAAGTGTCCTGGAACAGACCCACTTTCAGATCGTTGGCGGTATAGATCAGACGACCGTCTACCAGCACTTCGCCATCCGCCAGGCCCATAATCAGGCGGCGGTTAACAATGCGCTTGAAGTGAATACGGTAGGTCACTTTCTTCGCCGTTGGCAGAACCTGACCTGTGAATTTCACTTCACCCACGCCCAGCGCACGACCTTTACCTTCGCCGCCAAGCCAGCCCAGATAGAAGCCAACCAGCTGCCACATAGCGTCCAGACCCAGGCAGCCAGGCATTACCGGATCGCCAATGAAGTGGCAACCGAAGAACCACAGGTCAGGATTGATATCGAGTTCTGCTTCTACGTAACCCTTATCGAAGTTGCCGCCGGTTTCGGTCATTTTCACGACACGGTCCATCATCAGCATGTTCGGGGCCGGTAACTGTGGGCCTTTCGCACCAAACAGTTCACCGCGACCAGAGGCAAGAAGATCTTCTTTTGTATAGGATTCGCGTTTATCTACCATGTTCTCAGTAAGCCTTATTTTAGTGAAGGACGCAGGATAGCTAACACGTGTACGCTGAACAAGTCCGATCAGTTCGGACTAAACCAACCCAACCAGCGTAACGGCCACGGATAACGATGACGAGCATCTTGCTGTGTCGCCTGGGCAATGCGCTCCTGGATAGTCTGCATCAGGGTCGTTTGCCCCTCCCCATCCCATACCAGGTTTGTCAGTAAGGGTAGTGCATCCTCAATCCCTTCGATGGCCCAGAGGGTGAATTGTTCCTGCTCCACCGCATCCAGAAGTGCCTGACTGAGGCTCAAATGGCGTGCGTTGGGAGCCGGAATAATCACCCCTTGTTTGCCGTTTAACCCGCGTTGCTGACAAATAGAGAAGAAGCCCTCAATCTTTTCATTCAGACCACCTACAGGCTGGGCGCGACCAAATTGATCGACTGAACCGGTAATGGCGATATTTTGATTGATGGGGACGTCCGCCAGGGCGCTGATTAAGGCACACAGCTCGGCCATAGAGGCGCTATCACCATCCACTTCGCTGTAGGATTGCTCAAACGTCAGCGAGGCAGAGAAGGGGATTTGTTGCTCAAGCTGCAGCTCTGACATCAGGAAAGCCTGCATGATCATCATGCCTTTGGCGTGGATGTTTCCGCCAAGCTCAGCTTTGCGTTCAATGTCGGTAAACTCGCCGTCGCCAATGTGGACGACGCAGCTGATGCGTGAAGGCTCGCCAAACGCACGCGGATGTCCGGGAAATTCAATCACCGACAGGGCATTGATCTGTCCGATGCGCTCGCCTTCGGTCTCGACCAGAATCTGCTCCAGCAGAATTTCATCCTGCATACGATCGGCCAGATAGCCTTCCCGCCACTCTCGCTGGGCAAGCATCTGAGCGAGTTGTTCCCCGGTAAAGACGCCGTTCCCGCTGATAACGCCCACTTCACGCAGCTGTTTGCTGATCCAGAGCGGACAAAGCGGCAGCGTCTCCTGGTCACCGGTATAACGAACCGCTTCGCGGATAAGTCCAGGCCACGCGTCAGCAGCAGGCGTCGGCAGGGTAAAACGGGCTGCAATGGCCATCACCCACTGGCACCACTGAGCCATGTCATCGGCATCAGCAATCTGGATGTTGTCTTCGTACTCGCTGTACACCGCCTGTGCCGCCAGCTCTGGCTCCATTTCCTGGAAATCAGCCAGCGGTTCACGGTCACCCGTCAGTACCACGGTCAACGACAGCGGCATGGAGGGGACAGAGACCGGCAGAGGACGAGACTCGTCGTAGCCGACCCAGTCAAAGCGTTGCTGACTGACGATTGTCTTCAGACGCATCCACAACAGCGGCTGGGAGAGCAAAGTACGCAGGGAAATGATCAGTACGCCACCATTCGCGCGGTGTACCAGCCCAGGCTGCAGCGATATCTCACCATTGAACTGGCGAAGGCAACCAAAGAGTTGTTCAGCCTCGACCCAGTTAGCGGTAACCACTTCGCCCTTAGCCGCAAAACGGCCATCAGCCTGTTCTGCGGGTTCGAAAGTGACATCATGTCCAGAAATACGATACTGGCCGCCGAAAACAACATTTGCTTCCGGTCGTAGCTGGCGCATGGCATCACCCAGAAGCGTCAAATACTCGGCTTCTTCCGGGGCTTTGAGCAGCATGAAGGGTGATGTCGCCCATGGGCTTAACACCTGCTCCAGCGCGTAATGCAAACGCGGTTGTGTATCGCTAAGTATGAATTCGTGTTCTTGTGCGAGGTCTGGCTGTGCAAACAATTCCTGGTAACTTTCGGTATCCGGAACAAGGTCACGCCATGCAAGTTTCGTAATGGTCAAAGTTGATGTTTTTTAGTCAGATGTAAAAGCGTGGAGTATACCGTAAGCGGGGGGCTGTACCCAAGCAGGATTGGGGTTTTCGGGAAGCGAATCGCCTGCAATGCTTCACAGGATATGATTTCTTTTCAGCAGATTGCTAAAAAACTGATATTCTGAACAGAGTTACGTGGTAACACTGAGATCGCAATGAAATATCAACAACTGGAAAATCTCGAAAGCGGCTGGAAATGGAAGTACCTGGTCAAAAAGCACCGAGAAGGGGAGCTGATTACCTGCTACATCGAAGCCAGCGCCGCACAAGAGGCCGTGGATATTTTGCTGACCCTCGAAAATGAACCGGTACAGGTGAATGGCTGGATTGAGAAACATATCAATCCGGCACTGTTAAACCGGATGAAGCAAACTATCCGCGCGCGACGTAAACGGCATTTTAATGCTGAGCACCAGCACACCCGCAAAAAATCCATCGACCTGGAATTTATGGTCTGGCAGCGTCTGGCAGGGCTTGCGCAACGGCGGGGAAAAACGTTGTCAGAAACGGTGGTGCAGTTGATTGAAGATGCCGAGCATAAAGAGAAATACGCCAACCAGATGTCCACGCTGAAGAACGATCTTCAGGCGCTGCTGGGCAAAAAATAACGTTTTCAGTTACTTCAGATAATAAAAAACCCCGCATTGCGGGGTTTTTTTATAAGACGATAACTTAAGCCGCTGGCTGAGTTACAACGTCTTTAACGCCTTTAACTTCGATCTCTACGCGACGATCTGGTGCCAGGCAGTCGATCAGAGCAGCGCGAGCTTTAACGTTGTCACAGGTGTTGCCAGTAACTGGGTTAGATTCGCCCATACCACGTGGGGAGATCTTGTTAGCTGGGATACCTTTAGAGATCAGGTAATCAACAACAGACTGAGCACGTTTCTCAGACAGTTTCTGGTTGTAAGCGTCAGAACCGATACGGTCGGTGAAGCCCAGAACCACGACAGAACCGTCTTTAGGATCCAGGTTGCTCAGCTGGGTGTACAGCTGATCCAGTGCCTGCTGACCTTCTGGTTTCAGGGTCGCTTTGTTGAAGTTGAACAGAACGTCAGACTTCAGAGTGAAGTGCTTGGTCTGTACTTCTGGAGCTGGAGCCGGTGCTGGAGCTACGACTGGCGCATCTTCCTGCTGGCCGAAACGGTAGGAAACACCTACGCTCAGCATGCCGTTGTCTGGACGAACACCAACGGTAGCACCGTCACCGATGTTGTTAACCCACTGGTATTCCAGACGGGTAGCGATGTCACGGGTCATAGCCCACTCAACGCCACCAGCGAATACTGGGGAAACACCGGTGTCATGGTCGTCGCCAGCGATGCTGTTGCTGGAGTCAGCGCGCCATACCATGCCGCCCAGACGGGTGTACACGTCCAGATCGTCAGTTACTGGGTAACCCAGTTTAGCGGTCAGCTGTACGCCCTGAGCTTTGAAAGCGCCATTTACGTTGTCGCCTTTGTATGGCATACGACCTAACCAGTCGTAACCCATTTCAAAACCAACATACGGGTTAACCTGATAGCCACCGAACGCACCTGCACCAAGCTGGCTCTCGTGAGTAGGGCCATCATTGTTCAGGCTGCTGTTGTACCAGCCGGTGTCGTGGAACTGAGACCAGCCCAGTTTACCACCTGCATACCAGGTATTATCTTTCGGAGCGGCCTGCGCTACGGTAGCGAAGCCAGCCAGTGCCACTGCAATCGCGATAGCTGTCTTTTTCATTTTTTGCGCCTCGTTATCATCCAAAATTCGCCATGAAAATCTCAATCGAGAATCACGGTTAAATCCTTCACCGGGGGGCGTGGTCAAATATAAATCTACCGATATCTTCGGCTTAGGCCGAGCACCCCTGGCGATGTAAAGTCTACAACGTAGCTGAAAACTTACAAGTGTGAAGTCCGTCAGGCATATGAAAAAAAAAGTTCCGTATACCGATTATTTAACAATTTCTGAACGAAATTTGTGCAATAAAATTAAGAAGAACCGCACCAGACAAGCCTTGCCGCCGTTTTGGACCATGGAACTAAAAGCGCATCTTGAGGTCGAAAAAAATTCCAGGAAAACTCTTAAATTTGCTCAGTGATACAAATTTGAGTGAATTTTTAGCCCAGAAAGTTGTCCTCTGCGGTAAGAATCCTGGCGAACCGGGCGCATGATAAAGCCGATCGCATTGCCTTCTTCTGCCGCTTCGGTGAGACGAAAATGTTCCTGCTCCGTCAATTCGTCTGATAACCATCCAATCACCACGCTGTAATTTCCTGTACGTAATGCCCGGATCATCGACTCAACCGTATCGCAGGGAGAGAGCTGATTAATTTGCATGACTTTCGTCAGCGGCAGGCCTGCAGACTGAACCCATTCCCGGCTCAGTTTCTGCTGCGGCGTTAGCCAGAGCTGCCAGCGCGATTGCTGACCAAGCTGCTGCAAGAGCGGCAGTAACAGAAGTTGGGTCAACAGGGGCTGGTCTTCACGATAAACCACTTCACTGATAAGCCCTGTCGAAACACGCCCGACGGCGTTCTGTGCGACATCGCCAGCGGGAGAAGAGAAAGATGTTGAGCGATTTGCATAGCCTGAAGTGTACATAATCATTCCAGCCCTGTAGTTACTGTATGAATATACAGTAACCCCTGTATGCATAAAGATCAACCTCAATTTCGGAAAGCGACTCGCAAAATTCATTCATTCCTGGCGAACCTGAAAAAATCATCTTGCTCATCGGCAATAAGTTGCCTATTTTCCTGTTAACGGATCCGTTAGTAAGAAATGTCGTCGTTAATATCTGATTTTTAATGGAAATATCATGAAAAAGATATCTTATGAACGGATTTATAAATCCCAGGAATACCTCTCTCCATTAGGAGAAATTCATCATCGTGCGCTTTTTGGTGGCTATACCCTGGCCGTCGATGAAGCGGTGTTTGCCATGGTGTCAGACGGTGAGCTTTACCTTCGCGCCTGTGAGGAAAGTGCAAAGTACTGTGTCAAAAACGGATCCTCCTTTTTGACCTTAATGAAACGCGGCCGTCCGATCCTGCTTAACTACTATCGTGTGGATGACGGACTCTGGCAGGACCGGGAGCGGTTGCTTCAGCTTTCCTCTTACGCGCTTAATGCCGCGCGTAAAGAGCGCATACAGCGCTACCAGCGAAATCGGCTTAAGGATCTGCCCAACCTGACTTTTCAGCTGGAAGTCCTGCTCTGTGAAGCCGGGATTACCAACGAAGATACCCTCCGGTCGCTGGGAGCCAGAACGAGCTGGCTAAAGCTGCGGGCAAAAAATAAAGCGCTCAGTATTAAAGTACTGTTTGCCCTGGAAGGGGCTATTGAGGGCCTGCATGAAGCGGCACTCCCGGCGGAGATTCGCCGGGAGCTGACGGAGTGGTTTAATGCGCTGCCTGAGCCACAGGAGAATCGCTCCTCCAGGTAGCAATTTGCTGTTGCAGTCGGCAAATTTCTGGCAGCAGAGCGATAAGCAGACCAATCTGCTGGAGAACCAGCGGCGCTTTGCTGTCGTTTCCTGGGTCAAGATGCGCAATCCGTTGAGCCAGTTCATCCAGTGCCTGCTGGACACGCGGTTGATCGGCTGGGCGGTGGTGTAGCGCATCATCGACATAGCAGACAGCATCATCCAGCAAGGCAAGGATACCCGGGTTTGTCAGTTTTTCGCGGTGGGCACCGAGCGTAGAGATATAGCTGGTGAAGGTATGGTTCAGGCACAGCAGGCGGAAAGCCGTTTCACGAATTTCTGCCGTGGCGCGCGGCTCCGTTGACATATTAGAGACTACGGAAGCCAGTTCAGCATCGCTGTTATGCGCATCGCGTCGGGCAATGCGGTAAGCCAGACGGTTATCGCGTCCCTGGTGGTACTGTTCAAGAATGGCATCCAGATAGCGGCAGTTGGCATTCATCGCCCTGTCCAGGACGCGCGGCAAATTACGAAAACGCCAGTCGGGCCAGATAAAACTCACTGCCGCCCAGGCGATGGCACAGCCGAGCAGCGTATCGATCACGCGGGGCAGGGCAACTTCAAACCCTTCACCCAACAGGTTAAAGCAGAGTAGCACCAGCAGGGTGATGAACATCGTCGCGTGGGCGTACTGCACGTTACGAAAGGCGAAGAACAGCACCCCGGTGATCACGATCAGGATCAGCTGGCCCTCCACCGAGGGCACAAAATAGAGCACCGGTAGCCCGATTGCGACCCCCACCAGCGTGCCAATAATGCGCAGCGCCAGGCGGTGTCGGGTGGCGTTATAGTTCGGCTGGCAGACGAACAGGCTGGTCAGCAGGATCCAGTATCCGTGGTGTAAACCGGTGATCTGAATAAAGGCGTAGCCCACGCACAGCACCAGCGACATGCGTACCGCATGGCGAAACAGGGCAGATTCCGGCGTAAAGTTGCGGCTTAGCCGGAGCCACATATCGCTGAAACTGTGCACGCTGTCATCCGCAAGCTGGCTGTCCGCCTCATTACCCGGCAGCGCCATTGCCTGCTCAGATTCAATGGTTGCCAGCTGAGCATCAATTGCCCGCAGGTTGTTGAGCAAAAATCCCAACGCTTTTATATGCTCCGGCGATGTACCGCTGGCTCGCACGCGGTCAATGGCCGCATCGAGATGGCTGAAAACGCGCTCAAAGCGCGGATCGTGTTGATAGGGCGTGCGCAGCAGAATGGAGCGTGCCAGCTGCTGGCACGCCTGGGACTGCATGGACAGCAGGCGCTGGAAGCGGAACATGACGTCGCTGTAGCGAAACTTCTCACGCAGGGCGGCATACTGCACATGCGACGAGCTGGCGCGTTCATGAATATCCTGGGCGGCAAAGTAATAGTGCAGCGTTCTGCGTGTCCCTCGCTGGCCCCGGTCGCCCCGCAGGCGAGTGAGCAGCGAGGCTTTGGTCTGGTTAAGCGTGGCGACCAACTGGCCGTTTGCCAGTGCCAGGTCGTAGAGCGGCGCCTGGCTCTCCTCTTCGATATCCGGGTCGAACAACCGGGATTTTAGCTCAAGGTAGTGGGCCAACTGCTCGTAGCTGCGGGCAAGATTATCCTGCAGAGGGCGTACCGGGAAGATCAGATGACCGGTTAACGTCAGCAGGTTATACCAGATGGCCCCCAGCAACAGCAGAACAGGTTGCTGGTACCATTGGTCGTAAAGGGAAACGCCCAGCATGGTGTAGATGGCAATCAGCAGGGCGCCAAACGCGATGGTGGCATAGCGCTGTCCCAGCCCACCCAACAAAATAAACCCGCTGGTGGAAAGCGTAAGGCCTAAAGCGAACAGCCACGGCCACGGGAACAGCAACTCCACGGACGCGGAGGCAATAAAAAAGCAGACGAGGGTAATAACCAGATTACGCAGACGCCCGGCAAGGCGATCGTCCAGATCCGCCAGCGCCCCCGCAACCACCCCCAGCGTGAGCGGAATGGTGAGCTTGACATCGTTCAGCCACCACGGCAGGGCAACCGTGCCGCAAAGTGCGATAAAAATCCTGACGTTATAGAGCCAGGAGCTGTTCCAGGTGTAACGGCGAAGCAGTGGGCTTAGCATAGACGCGGCCAGTCCTTAATCACTGAAAACGACGACGTGCATTCGCTTCACGCGCCGCCTGGGCCACTTCGACCGGAACAACCCTGCGCCCGACAGGCCACAGAGCGATGGCGGCGATCTTAAAGTTCGCGATCCCCACCGGGATACCGATAATCGTGATGCACTGGGCTATGCCGGCAAAAATATGCATCACACACAGCCACCAGCCGAAGAAAATCAGCCACAGGATGTTCAGCACGGTTCCACCCGTGTTCATCAGTGCGCTTTTGCTCTCCGGGTTCAGTTCGTCGACGTGAACGGCTTCATTCCCGTAAGGGATAAAGGAGAGTTTGGTGATTTCCCAGCAGGAGCGGGTCAGGGGAAGCGTAAAAATCAGGACGATGCTCACCAGAGTGGCAAAAAGCCAGGAAAGGGTGGTGGCAAAACCGCCCAGCACAAAATTCAACACATTCAGAACGGTACGCATAAACCCTCACTTCCTTTCGATAAAATTAACGCCCAATGATTGTAACGTTTTTTTAGGCTGGAGCACCTTAAAACTGGCAGTTAAACTATCAGGCAATTATCTCTTCGTGGATCCGGCTGGATATGGAACTGAAAGCAACTTCAATGGGCAAACGCCTGGCGCAACACCCGTACGACAAGGTTGTCCTCCTCAACGCGGGAGTGAAAGTCTCCGGGGAACGCCACGAATACCTTATTCCGTTCAATCAGCTCCTGGCCATCCACTGCAAGCGCGGGCTGGTATGGGGTGAACTGGAATTTGTGTTGCCTGCCGATAAAGTCGTGCGTCTTCATGGCACGGAGTGGGGCGAAACCCAGCGTTTTCATCATCATCTGAACCAGCTCTGGCAGCAGTGGAGTCACGATATGAGCGTGATTGCCGCGCAAGTCCTGCAGCAGGTGCTGAATGATATTGCGCAGAGTCATGCCCAACAAACGTGGCTGACCCGTCAGCAGACCGCCGGGCTGCAACAAAAGATCAGGCAGGCGCTCACGGCGCTACCGTTACCGGTGACGCGCCTTAATGAATTCGACAATTGTCGTGACGCCTGGCGCCAGTGTCAGGCCTGGCTGAGCGACGCAGACAAGAGCCGGCTGGCGCATAATCAGGCGTGGACTGACGAAATGCTCACCCGCTACGCCGATTTCTTCAGCACAGTGGAGTCTTCACCGCTGAATCCTGCTCAGGCTCGCGCCGTGGTTAACGGCGAACAATCGCTGCTGGTGCTTGCGGGTGCCGGGAGCGGTAAAACGTCCGTGCTGGTTGCGCGGGCGGGGTGGTTGCTGACAACGGGTGAGGCCGTCGCCGATCAGATCCTGCTGCTGGCGTTTGGTCGCAAGGCGGCGCAGGAGATGGACGAACGCATTCAGGAACGGCTACACACCCGGGATATCACCGCGCGAACCTTCCATGCCCTTGCGCTGCACATCATTCAGCAGGGCAGCAAAAAAGTCCCGTCCATCAGTAAACTGGAAAACGACACCCAGGCGCGTCAGGCCCTGTTTATTAAAACGTGGCGCCAGCAGTGCAGCGAGAAAAAAGCACAGGCGAAAGGGTGGCGGCAGTGGCTGGAAGAGGAGCTCAACTGGGAGGTGCCTGAAGGCAGCTTCTGGCAGGATGAAAAGCTGGCGCGTCGGCTCGGCTCGCGTCTTGACCGCTGGGTGAGTCTGATGCGGATGCATGGCGGATCGCAGGCGGAGATGATTGAAAGCGCGCCGGAGTCTGTTCGCGCCCTGTTTTCAAAGCGGGTCAAGCTGATGGCCCCGCTGTTGAAAGCCTGGAAAACGGCGCTGAAGGAGGAAAACGCCGTTGATTTCTCAGGTCTTATCCATCAGGCCATCATCATTCTGGAGAAGGGGCGTTTTGTCAGCCCGTGGAAACATATTCTGGTGGATGAGTTCCAGGATATCTCCCCGCAGCGTGCTGCACTGCTTTCGGCATTACGGGCACAAAATAAACATACCTCTCTGTTTGCCGTCGGGGATGACTGGCAGGCCATCTACCGCTTTAGCGGCGCGCAGCTTTCATTGACCACCGCGTTCCATCACTATTTTGGCGAAGGCGATCGTAGCGATCTGGACACGACTTACCGCTTCAACTCCCGAATTGGTGAAATCGCTAACCGCTTTATCCAGCAGAACCCCCATCAGTTGGCCAAGCCGCTCAACAGTCTGAGAGCGGGAGATAAAAAAGCCGTGACCCTGCTGGCGGATGACCAGCTTGAGCCGCTGCTGGACAAACTCAGCGGTTACGCAAAGCCTGATGAACGTATTCTGGTGCTGGCGCGTTATCACCATCTTAAACCGGCGGCGCTGGAGAAAGCGGCGACTCGCTGGCCGAAGCTGCAGCTTGATTTTATGACCATCCACGCAAGTAAAGGCCAGCAGGCCGACTATGTCATTGTGGTCGGGCTGAAAGAGGGGAGCGATGGATTCCCCGCGCCTGCCCGTGAGTCGGTGATGGAGGAAGCCTTACTGCCGGTACCGGAAGATTTCCCGGACGCCGAAGAGCGGCGATTGCTGTACGTGGCGATCACCCGCGCGCGTCATCGCGTGTGGCTGCTGTTCAACAAAGAGGAGCCGTCAGTGTTTGTCGATATTCTGAAGAGTATTGATGTGCCGGTGGCGCGCAAGCCGTAGCGGGATTGCCGGGTGGCGGCTTCGCCTGACCCGGCCTGCAAAACACGCCGTCCCGTGCAAGCGTAGCGCCGCCGGGCATAACGCTACTTCAGTCTGTCGGAAAGATAACGCTGATAATCGGGGATGAGAATTTCAACCGGCGAGTTGAACTGCGGTGATTCAATGATGAAATCCGCCGTCGACAGGTTTGTCGCCACCGGAATATTCCAGACGGTGGCAAGACGCAGCAGCGCTTTCACGTCCGGGTCATGCGGAACCGCATTCAGCGGATCCCAGAAGAAGATCAGAACATCAATTTTCCCCTCAGAAATCTGTGCGCCCACCTGCTGATCGCCACCCATCGGGCCGCTCAGCATGGCGTTCACCTCCAGACCCGTTTCGCGGTGGATAAGGTTACCGGTGGTGCCCGTCGCCGAGAGGGCGTGCTTTTCCAGCAAGGACTGATGGCGGCGAACCCAGTTAAGCAGCATTTGTTTACAGTGATCGTGCGCAACCAGCGCAATGTGCTTGCGTGCCGGTAATGTGCGTGTTGTCAGTTCCATAATCATATCCATCAGGTTAACTGGCTACACGATGACGGGAACCGCCTGATGCTGCAAGAGAAAGGCGAAAAAAATGTGGCTTACGACGAAGGTTGTTGCTTCACCCACTGTAAAAAGCGGGCTCGCGTGTCGGGATCGGCCTGCTGAAACCAAAATTTCAGGCGTTGTTCTGTCAGCGTCTGGGATTGAGGGGGGATCACATCCAGCTCTGAGACGCCGGACAGCAGTGTACTGTCGTCAGCCATCATGGAGGCAAACCGGGGCAGCGAGGCGCGCTTACCCGCTTTGTTATAGGCTTGCGTTGCGGCCTCATAATCTGTGCCCGTCGGTGACGACGTCAGCGCCAGAATATCCAGCTTCACCGGGATCGGGGTGGCATCGCCATCCACCAGTTCCACACGCGGCGAGGCGTCAAACGTCGCCGACTCTTTTTCCGTTTCCAGACGCGGCAACGTAAAGTTCACCTGGCTTACCTGCTGGGTGTTAAAGCTCATAATCAGCGGAGGAGAGAGGTACGTTCGTTGTTCATGATTAGCAAGGCGGATGGTTTTTTCTACCCGGAACACCACCTGATGAGGGCCGTTATCCAGTTCGATGCTGTCGGCACCGCGTAATAACGAACTGGAGACTTTTTTTCCGTCCAGCACCAGCAGGTCAATGTCGGAAGAAAGCCGCAGCGTGGTTGCAAAAACGCAAACCGGCATCACTAACGCAATCACAGCAGTGGCAAGGCCGGCTTTCATAGGGGCTCCTGTTTAACGTACGCTTACCGCGATAATGTATCTAAATTTGTCGATAATCATGTTTACTAACATATAGACATATTCTGGCCTTTTGCTCTCATACATCTGTATGGGATGGATGGTTGAGATGTGCGCTTTGACATACACTTGTTAAAAAGCCAGGAGGAAAAGCATGAAAGAGAATGATATTGCCGAGATTTTGACGTCCACACGCACCATTGCGCTGGTGGGGGCGAGCGATAAACCGGATCGTCCAAGCTATCGGGTAATGAAGTACCTTCTCGATCAGGGCTACCACGTCATCCCTGTGTCACCAAAAGTGGCCGGTAAGACCTTGCTGGGCCAGCCAGGATACGCCACGCTAAACGACGTACCGGAAAAGGTGGATATGGTGGATGTGTTCCGTAATTCCGAGGCTGCATGGGGCGTGGCGCAGGAGGCCATTGCCATCGGTGCGAAAACGCTGTGGATGCAGTTAGGCGTTATTAACGAACAGGCTGCGGTGCTGGCGCGCGAGGCGGGGCTGAAGGTGGTGATGGACCGCTGTCCGGCGATTGAAATCCCCCGGCTGGGGCTGACAAAGTCATAAAAAAAAGCCCGTTATCGGGCTTTTTTTACACGCTTAGTTCCGCAGGCGCGGAGCCTGTAACTGTTTGCGGATAGTCTGAGCCAGTTCATCCATCGTGGGTTGCTCCGGATGCTCATCCTGCAATTCACTGCTTAGCTGCGCCTCAGCAAGATAGGTATGGACGGGTTGTCCATCATCACCTTCCATCACCACATGGTACCAGGGTGCGGCGCGAAGCTCTGCGTTCACCGCCAGCTCATCCGCCGACGGTTCATCAAGGGAATACTCCGGGTCGATATCCACGACCACACCCAAATACCCGAGCAAAGTGTGGCGGACCTGCTGGCCGATACCGAATTTGCTGGCAATCATAGTCACCTCCCGGGAAACACTACTTACACTCTATGTGCGGGCAATATTTCTCTTTTCAAGTTACATGACGCGACAGGCAAACCCTTTCAGATACAGCCCTTCCGGGTAGGTAGCGATCACCGGGTGATCGGCTGCCTGACGGAACTGCTCTATAAATTGTACATCACGACCAGCATCTATTGCGGCATCGGCGATGATTTTCTGAAATAAATCTGTGGTCATCAGTCCAGAGCAGGAGAAGGTGAGCAGCACGCCGCCTGGGTTCAACAGCTGAATGGCCAGCATGTTGATATCTTTATAGCCGCGGCAGGCACCCATCAGCTGGCTTTTGTTCTCCACAAACTTAGGCGGATCCATCACGATAACGTCAAACTTCTCACCCTGATCGCGATATTTACGCAGCAGTTTGAAGACGTCGTCGCGAATGAATTCGGCTTTGCTCAGATCCAGCTTGTTCAGCTCGACGTTCTGTTTTGCCACATCCAGCGCTTCCTGAGACGTATCCACGCTCACCACCTGCGCGCAGCCGCCCATTAAAGCCGATACCGCAAAGCCGCCGGTGTAAGAGAAGCAGTTGAGCACGCGTTTGTCGGCAACGTACTGACGCGTGGCCAGACGGCTGTCACGCTGGTCGAGGTAATAGCCCGTTTTATGACCACCCTGAATATCCACCAGCAGCTTCATGCCGTGTTCTTCGATAGGCAGCAGGGCAGGCGGCAGTTCGCCGGTCACCGGACCCTGGGTCAGTTCCATTCCCTCTTTTTTACGCACAGCCACATCGCTGCGGTCGTAGATGGCGCATTGCTGGAACAGAGACTGCAGGGCGCTGATCAGCGCGGCGCGCTGGTATTCAGCCCCAGCGCTCAGTAACTGCAGGACCAGGAAGTTACCGAAGCGGTCAATGGTCACGCCCGGCAGACCGTCGGACTCTCCGGCAATCAGGCGGTAGCTGTCCAGACCATCGCGTTTGGCCAGCCAGTCGCGCCAATGCTGCGCCTGCTGCAAACGACGCACGAAGAAGTCGATATCGATGGTTTCATCTTTGTCGAAGGTCCAGACGCGCGCGCGGATCTGGGAGGCTGGCGAGTAGGCGCCTCGTGCTAACCATTTCCCCTGATGGTCAAAAATATCAATGGTTTCACCGAGGCTGGCTTTACCTTCCATACGGGCAACCGCGCCGGAAAAGACCCAGGGATGACGGCGCAGTAATGACTTCTCGCGCCCTTTGGCTAACACTAAACGTACACTCATAATTTGCTATTCTGTCGATTCAAGAAAATGGCCGCCATTTTCCCGAGTTCGCCGGGGAAATGCAACGCGCCAGACGGATAAGGAGAAGGAAGATGTCAAAAGTCTGCACTATCGCCTGGGTTCACGGCGTCGTTCAGGGCGTGGGCTTCCGCTACAGCACGCAGCGCGAGGCGGTCCAGCTTGGGCTAACGGGATATGCGCGAAACATGGATGATGGCAGCGTTGAGGTGGTCGCCTGTGGCGAGGCAGAGCAGGTTGAAAAACTGCTGGCGTGGCTGAAAGCGGGTGGGCCGCGCAGTGCCCGGGTTGATAAGGTCTTAACCGAACCGCATCAACCCGGCCGGGAATACATGAACTTCGGTATTCGCTACTAAATGCATTTCACCGGTTTAGGCAGGCCGGCAATTTTGGTGGCCTGTTTGGCCGGGCCTTTCGGGAACAGACGATACAGATAGCGGCTGTTGCCTTTCTCTTCACCGAATTTATTGGCCATGGCTTTAACCAGCATCCGGATAGCCGGAGAGGTATTGAATTCGAGATAGAACTCGCGCACAAAGCGCACCACTTCCCAGTGCTCAGGGGAGAGCGCGATCGCCTCTTTTTCTGCAATCACTTCCGCCAGCGCCTCGCTCCACTGGTGGCTGTCTTTCAGATAACCGTCGTTATCGGTTTCGATCTCTTTACCTTCAAAGCTCAACATAGTTATTCACGCATCAGTCAAAAACCGCCGCAGTGTACCAAAAAACAAAGCCCCGCATAAGCGGGGCTCGGTACACAACACTCTGGCTTAATCCCGGCTGGCGAAGCCCAGGATGCTCAGCAGGCTGACGAAGATGTTGTACAGCGACACATACAGGCTCACGGTGGCGCGGATGTAGTTGGTCTCACCGCCGTGAATGATGTTGCTGGTTTCATACAGGATCGCGCCGGATGACAGCAGGATAAACACCGCGCTAATCGCCAGGTGCAGGGCAGGGAGCTGCAGGAAGATGTTAGCCACCATACCAATCAGCACCACCACGATACCTGCCATCAGCATACCGCCGAGGAAGGACATGTCCTTGCGGGTGGTCAGCACGTAGGCGGAGCAGCAGAAGAACACCAGCGCGGTGCCGCCCAGCGCCATACCGATCACATCACCCATGCCGGCAGACAGGTATGCGTTCAGGATTGGCCCCAGGATATAACCCAGGAAGCCGGTAAAGGCGAACGCGGAAAGAATACCGACCGGTTTGTCAGCGGTTTTGTAGGTCAGGAACATCAGACCGTACATCCCCACCAGCGTCAGGATCAGCCCCGGAGACGGCAGCATCAGCACGGTGCTGGCGGTGGCGGTGATCGCCGAAAACGCCAGCGTCAGGCTGAGCATAAAGTACGTATTGCGCAGCACCTTGTGGGTGCTGAGTAGCGATGTGCGGTCGCGTGAGGAAGTAATTATACGATCCATGAGTCACTCTCTTATGACAGATGTAATTAACGGAAAGAATAGGAAACGGCGCGCCAGTCTCAAAGTGGTTTTACCCATCTTTACTCAGCAGGTTAGCGCCGGAGCTGGTTATTTATTCTGCAGAAAGACGTTTCACCAGTATGAACAGCGGTTTGGCGCAATTAATCAGATCAAGCTCTTATAGGTTACTGAAAAATATTGCCTTATTACCATAAGGCCGCTAAGAGTTATTTCCGGATCGTCACAAAACAGACAATAAGGCGAAGGAAATGAAACCACAAACACGCACTCACTTTACACTCTCTTTACTGGCGGCCGGGATCCTGTGTGCCAGCACGGCATCCTTGGCGGCTAACGTGCCGGCAGGGACGCAGCTGGCCGATAAGCAGGAACTGGTCAGGAATAACGGAAGTGAACCCGCTTCGCTCGACCCGCATAAAGTCGAAAGCGACGTCGAATTCAATATTATCAGCGATTTATTCGACGGGCTGGTCAGTGTCTCCCCGGCGGGTGAAATCCAGCCACGGCTGGCGGAAAAATGGGAGAACAAGGACAACACCGTCTGGACGTTCCATCTGCGTCCGGGCATCACCTGGAGCGACGGTACCGCCATCACCGCGGAAGATATCGTCTGGAGCTGGCAGCGACTGGTTGACCCAAAAACCGCCTCACCGTATGCCAGCTATCCCGGTAGCATGCTTATCGTCAACGGCACTGAAATTGCCGAAGGTAAAAAAGCGCCCGATACGCTGGGCGTGAAAGCAATTAATGACACCACGCTGGAGGTCACGCTTTCGCAACCTAATGCAGCTTTCCTGGCGATGCTGGCACACCCGTCTCTGGTGCCGATAGATAAAGTCCTGGTGGGGCGTTTCGGCGATAAATGGACCAAGCCCGAGCACATCGTCAGCAGCGGTGCCTATAAGCTGTCCTCATGGGTGGTTAACGAACGCATTGTGGCGGAGCGTAACCCGCGCTACTGGGATAATGCCCATACTGTGATCAACAAGGTGACATATCTGCCTATCACCTCCGAGGCGGCTGATGTGAACCGCTATAAAGCGGGAGAAATCGATATTGTCTACACGGTGCCAGTCAACCAGTTTGCCCAGCTTAAGAAAACGCTGGGCAGCCAGCTGGATGTCTCTCCGCAGCTTGCCACCTACTATTACGAATTCAACACCGCCCGTCCGCCGTTCAACGATGCGCGCGTGCGTAAGGCGCTCAATATGGCGCTCGATAAAGACATCATCGCAGATAAAGTGATGGGGCAGGGACAGCGTCCGGCGTGGCTTATCAGCCAGCCGGACATTGGTGGCGTTAAGTTACAGAACCCGGATTACGCCAGCTGGCCGCGGGACAAACGAATTGCCGAGGCGAAAAAACTGCTCGAAGAGGCCGGGTATAATGCCAGCCATCCACTGAGTTTTAATCTGCTGTATAACACCTCTGAAACGCACCAGCGTATCGCGATTGCTGCCAGCTCAATGTGGAAGAAAAATCTCGGCGTCGAGGCGAAGCTGCAGAACCAGGAGTGGAAAACCATGCTCGATACCATGCACACCCATAACTTTGACGCGGTGCGCTACGCCTGGATTGCCGATTACGATGACGCCTCCACATTCCTGAATAACTTCCGTACCGGGGATAGCCAAAACACCACGCAGTACAGCAATCCTGAGTACGATCAAGCGCTGGTGAATGCGGCGAAGTCGAAAACGGCACAAGAGCGCGGTAAGTTTTATCAACAGGCAGAGGATTTGCTGGGGCGTGATGTGCCGGCGATCCCTGTCTATCACTACGTTCGTACGCACCTGGTGAAGCCGTGGGTGGGGGGATTCACGCCGGATAAGCTCGGGTACTACTACACGAAAGATATGTACATCAAAAAACACTAAGACATTCGCTGGATATTATGCTGGCAAAATGGCCAATATGTTGTCTATTCAACCGATTAAACGTAATTTGGCTATTTTTAAAGCGAACGAATGCGCGTGCTCTTTACAGTCTGCAGTGAGGTGTTTATAGTTCGCCTCACTTAGGAAGCGTGGCCGAGCGGTTGAAGGCACCGGTCTTGAAAACCGGCGACCCGAAAGGGTTCTAGAGTTCGAATCTCTACGCTTCCGCCAAATTCGAAAACCCTGCGATAGCAATATCGCAGGGTTTTTTGCTTTGGCTCTACACTTCCGCCATGCCGCCCATGTTGTAGCCGATCGTCATCCCGGCGTCTGCCCTGTAGACGCTCGCTTTGACACACCAGGTTTGCTCTATATTTTTAGGGGTGAGCACCCCCGCAGGCGCGCCCGTGGCCGCGATACGCCCGGCCTTCAGAAGGATCAGCCGCTGGCAGTAGTTGGCCGCCAGATTGAGATCGTGTAGCGCCACCACCACCGTAAGAGGCAGTTGCGATATAAGTCGCATCAGCTCCAGCTGGTGCTGAATGTCCAGGTGGTTTGTCGGCTCATCAAGCAGCAACACCCGGGGCTGCTGTGCCAGCGCTCGCGCTATCTGGGTTCGCTGACGCTCCCCACCAGACAGTTGCTGCCACCGCCGCTGGCGTAATCCGCATAGCCGCATGAGGCTAATCGCCTCTTCCACCGCCATATCATCATCGCGAGTGCTTCTCTGAAACGCCTTCCGGTAAGGCGTACGTCCCAGCCGCACGATTTCCTCGACGATCAGTTCTCCCTCAACGTCGGCATGTTGCGGGACGAAAGCTAACTGCCGCGCGCGCGTTTTTAACGGCATCACGCTAAGCGACGTGCCATTAAGCGCGACGCGTTCACTGTGGTGTGGAAACAGCCCGGCAAGACAGCGTAGCAGCGTTGATTTGCCCGAGCCGTTTGGCCCTAACAGGCCGACAATCTGCCCGGATGACAGGTCGAGATCGATATCCTCAAGCACCGTCTGTGCTTGTCGGGTCACACTTAACCCCGAGACGGAAATATTCATGGATGCTCCTTCCGGTTTTGATAAAGCAGCGCCACAAAGACAGGTGCGCCCACCAGTGCCGTCACCACGCCGATGGGAAGCACCTGGTGCACAATCAGCGTGCGTGACACGACATCGGCCAGGATCATAAAGTGCGCGCCGATAAGAAACGTCAGCGGGATCGTGCGGCGATGGCCCGGACCGCTGAGCATGCGCGTCACATGGGGAATGACCAGCCCCACAAATCCCACTGCCCCTATGGCGCTGACCAGGGTTGCGGTGACGAACGCGCAGGTCAGCAACAGGATAATTCGTACGGCGGTCACTGGAATCCCGAGGGTGGTAGAGACCTCGTCTCCAAAGGTAAAGGTGTCCAGCGCCCGCGCAAAGAGGCATACCATCAGCAGGCCCGTCAACGTAACGGCCAGCGCCAGCAGCGCGTCCGGCCAGCGCACACCGCTCAGGCTGCCCATTAACCAGAACATAACGCTACGCGACTGCTCGGCATTGGCGGAGGTGCTGACGATATACGCGGTCATGGCGTTGAAGAGCTGTGTGCCCGCAATGCCTGCCAGCAAAATGCGCGACGGGCTTGCGCTCATGCCGTTTGTAATCAACATGATGAGCGCAAAAGCGGCGCAGGCGCCAACAAACGCACCGCTGCTCACGCCAATCACGCTCCCCCCGATACCGAGCAGCATCACGCAGACGGCCCCCAGCGAAGCGCCTGCGGAAATGCCCAGCAGATAGGGCTCCGCCAGGGGGTTACGCAGTATTGACTGGAGCACCAGCCCGCACAGCGCCAGGCCGCCGCCGCTGCATGCTGCCATTAATGCGCGACTCATGCGGTACTGCCAGACGATGCCTTCCTCGGGTTGCGGCAGAACGTATGCAGTCAGCCCAAGACCATTGAGGATCGCTTTTCCGGTAACGGCATACGATACCGGCATATCGCCGATACTCGCGGCAAAGACCAGCATCAGCGGCAATGCCACGGCGCCTGCCGCCATTAACCCCTGCTGGCGGCGGGGAGAAGATACATGACTCATTATTCGTCCTGGAATGAAGCCAGCCGATCGCTGATAAGCTCAACCGCGTCGACGTTACGCAAAGAAGGGTTTAACGACATTGCGGGCACCACAATAATCTGATTATTCCTGACCGCCGGAATGTTTCTTGTCACCGGATCGCGTCGTAAAAAGGCCTCTTTTACCGCGGCGTCATCGGCAGGGTAGAGCCTGCGTGACATCTGAGCGATGACGATAACGTCTGGCTGCATTTGGGCAATATGTTCCCAGGTGACAGCGGGCCATTCATCATGCGAGTCAATAACGTTCTTTAACCCCAGCGTGCGGCTTATCCAGCCAGGCGCGCCGTAATTCCCTGCCACCCAGGGATCGCCATTCAGGCGGCTGCTTGAAAACCAAAAGACAACCTTCAGGGGTTTTGCTGAGATGCGCGCCTGCGCTTTCTGAATCCGTTCTGTCAGGTCACGATTGAGCTGCTCGCCGCGCGTGGGAACATCAAAGATGGCGGCCAGGTCTGTGACTTCGTGTTTTATTTCTGCCAGTGAAAACGGCGTGCTCCGTGCTCCGTCAGCATTTGAGGTTGCCGTCACCGTTTTGTCCGTGCAGTCGGCAGGGGAGATCCACGTCTTGATCCCCAGTGATGCAAACTGCTCGCGTGTTCCCACCTCGCCCTGCGGGCCAATATGCCAGTGATACTGAGCGAGGACGAGTTCCGGTTTTTGTCCCACCACGGCTTCAAAAGAGGGGGAGTTATCCGCAAGCCGGGGGAGTTTTTTTCCGGCATCAGCCAGCGAATCCGGGAGTTTGCCGAACCAGACTGAGGTTGCGGCGACAGATTTTTCCAGCCCCAGCGCGAGCAGCAATTCCGTTTCATGCTGACCCACGGTAACGACGCGCTGTGGCGCTTGCGTAAAGGTCTGCCTGACGCCGCAATTTTCAATCGTCAGCGGGTAAGTTGTTGCTGCAAACGTGGCTGGTGCCATGGCCAGCAGTACTGTCAGTAATAACCCTTTTTTCAGAAGCATAAAAATCAATCCTAAATTGTTATGTTATAACATAATACATATATTGTGATTGAGCGCAACACGCTGCCTGCCGGACATTTGCCGGTGCCTGTAATGAGAGGGAAACTTCACATCCAGATTAACGTCGCCGAAGTGAGTCATGACGCCAGAGGGCGGGGTGATGGTGAGCAAGTGTAACTTTATGCAATTTCACGCTTTACATCATGCTCAGAGATGTTTATAGTGCGCCTCACTTTGGAAGCGTGGCCGAGCGGTTGAAGGCACCGGTCTTGAAAACCGGCGACCCGAAAGGGTTCTAGAGTTCGAATCTCTACGCTTCCGCCAAATTCGAAAACCCTGCGATAGCACTATCGCAGGGTTTTTTCGTTTTACAGCCCAATCACCAGCTCAGCGGAATGACTTCTTGAGCAACACAGCGCCACATGCGGGTTCGGGGCGTTTTTCTCTGCCTCTGACTGTACGCTGTCCCGGTGATCCACCACGCCGTCAATCACCGGTGTCAGACACGCACCGCAGATCCCCATCTCGCAGGAGAGCGGTACGGCCACACCGTTTTCCTGCAGCACCTGAGCAATGGTTTTATCTGCGGGCACAGGCCAGCGCTTTCCGGTGGAGGCCAGTTTAATCGTGAAGATCTCGCCGCTTTCAGCGCCGGTATCAGGCGCAGCGGGTTGAAACGCCTCGCTGTGGATCGTGGCGCCATCCCAGCCTTTCGCCGTCGCCACCTCACGTACCATTTCCATAAACCCGGCCGGGCCACAGACCCAGGCGTGAAGACCCGCCGCGGCCACCGGGATATGCTCTGCCAGCAACGTGCGCGGGCTGGTGGTATGGATAACGCATTCGCCGTGCTTCAACTGCGCCAGCTCGCGGGCGAAAGCCGCGCTGTCAGCGTGTTTGACATAATAGTGCAGAGTGAACGGGGTTCCGGCTGCTTCCAGCTGCAGGGCCATGGCATACAGTGGCGTAATCCCGATCCCCGCAGCCAGCAGCAACACCCGTTCGGCCTCCTGCAGGGCAAACAGATTGCGCGGCGCGGAGATCAGCAGCGTCTGACCGGGACGCAGCGTCTCATGAATATAGCGCGACCCGCCGCGCGATGCGGTTTCCCGGCCCACGCAGATCAGATAGCCTTCACTCCCGCATGGGCCGGTCAGGGAATACTGACGTATAACCCCGCAGGGTAAATGCACGTCGATATGCGCACCGGGCTGCCACTCAGGCAGCGCTTCACCGTTTTCCGCCACCAGCCTGACGGCGAGGCTTTTGTTCCCCTGACGCCACAGCCCGTCGACGATAACGCTTAAGATATCACTCATGACAGCCCTCCATCAGACCAGGAAAAACGCGCCAAAACCCATCTTTTTCAGCCCCCGGCGATAGACAATCGAGCTTTTATCCGCGGGAATATGGGCTTCAAGGGTCAGATCCAACGGCAAACTTTCCGGGCGCTGGGTCTCGACCATCAGGCGGTCTTCCTCAAAAATTCGCAGGTTAAAGGCATGCACCTCTTCCACCGGGATATGCAGGTCAAAGTTGCGCGCAATCGGGGCAAACATGCGGGTGACGCGTGACGAGACCGGCGACGCGGCGTTCATGATCACCAGCCGGGATTCACCCGGAAAATGGATCGTCAGGGTGGCGGTAAAGGGCAGGTGCATTTCAAAATGGCGCAGCCACTGGAAGCCTTCCGGCGCCTGCACGTCAGCGCTGGCGGGATAATTGCTCACCGAACTCCAGTAGTCCGCTACAAAACCAAACGGTGTTTCCTGTGGCTGATAGGTCGGGACGAGCTGGTTATCCGGGTCCGCAAAGGTGCTGGTGTGGATCCACGCGAAATGCGCCACATCCAAAAATCCTTCCACCTGGCGGCCAGCGAAGCCATTCACTTCAAACGCCGGACAGTTGATCTGCTGAAAGCCGTCGTCATCCCAGTGTGGCATGGTGGGTAGCGGCATCGGGTTGTCCGGGTCAAACGCCAGACACGTCCAGATCAAGCCAAAGCGCTCCTCCACGGCGTAGTTAATCAGATTGAGTTTCGCCGGTACCGGCTGGTCGGGGCTGGAGGGAATACGGTTGCAGCGGCCATCTTCCCCGAAGCGCAGGCCATGGTAGGGGCAGATAATCCCGTGCTCATCATGAAAGCCCAGCGTCAACGGCACGCCGCGATGTGGACAAACATCGCGGGCGACCACGACCTGGCCGTTCACGCGGTAGATAACCAGCGCTTCGTCCAGCAGGGTCGCCTTAACCGGCGCCGCGCCAATGTCGCAGGCGCGCGCAACCGGATGCCAGCACTTTGCCAGACGCAGCCAGTCCTCTGGCTCAAACGTGCAATGGGCGGGTGGTACAGGTGCTTTATTCATGTGTATTCCTCTTACGTTCAGCCTAATGGTCCGCCCTGAATGGTGTCGCACAGACCGTTGATAATGCGCTCCCCGGTCTCCTCTCTCAGCTCCTGATACCAGGCTCTGGTTAACGCCATATCTTTACCGTGCGTGACGTCACAGCGCTTGCGAGCCTTCAGCACCAGGTCGCGTACCCGGTCACAGCGCAGGGCTTCGTACTGCCGCAGCGCCAGGGTAATGTTGTGGTTTTCGCGCAGACAATCACCCAGCACCACCGCATCCTCCAGCGCTGCGCAGCCGCCCTGGCCGATATCCGGCGTGGTGCTGTGTGCCGCATCGCCGAGCAGCGCCACGTGGCCGCGTACCAGGCTGTCGAACGGCTCAATGTCGTGGATTTCAATGCGGTTGGTGGTATCCGGATCCAGCGCGGCGATCAGCTTCTGCACCGGCGGCGCCCAGCCGCGGAAGTAACCCGTGAGATCGGCTCTGAGGGTGGTGCGATCTTCCGCCAGACCGAGGGGAAGCGGGACATCAAAAAAGAAATAGAAGCGGCCACCGGAGACGGGCATCAGCGACACACGCTTGCCTTCTCCCACGAACGTGGTCCACTGGTGGGCGGGGGCAATCTCTTCATCAATCTTCACCAGTCCGTTCCAGTTAACGTAACCGGCATAGCGGCGCTCGGGGGTATACCCCAGCACGTACGGGCGCACCGCCGAATGGCTGCCGTCGGCGGCAATCAGAAAATCGCCCGTCGCCGTGCTGCCGTCGGTAAATGTTACGCTGACGCCAGCATCATCTTCCCGGACGTGTTCCACGCGCTTGCCGAACTGCACCCGCTCGCGACCCCAGAAGTCCAGCATCTCGCGCTGCAGTTCGGGGCGCGAGACGGGGCAGGGGCGTCCTCCGGTGCGCTCCACCAGCGGGGCCAGGCTAAAGCGGGTCAACGTGTCGCCGCGCCGGTGATTCTTGTAGGCCATAAAGCGCATCGGCCCGCCGTATGTCTCAATGATGTCGCCCATGCCGAGGTGCTGCATGCATTTCACCCCGTTGGGCCAGATGGAGATGGCCGCGCCAACGGGTTTGATCTCTTTTACTGCTTCAAACACGGTACAGTCGATGCCCGCCTTTTCCAGCGCGACAGCGGCGCTCAGGCCACCAATGCCCGCACCAATGACGATTGCTTTCATGCTTCTCTCCTTTTGCCGGGTGTCATTAACATCAGCAATTTGCGTACCAGGCTGCAGAGTGGGGTAAAGGGCGTTGTGGGAGAGATGTTTGCACTGCTAAGGTGCGTTATCGCGGTGGGAATGCCTTTTTATGAATCAATAATTTCCGGTTTAGGGTTAAGGAATCAACTGTTTCAGGCCTCAGGCAAGAGTGGCGTGTTTTGTGCAATGTTCAGGGACGATGATGTCACGGGAGGAACCATGATAACGCTGGACGATTTTAATCACCGGAGTCACGAAGAGGTGCTTACGCTATTACACCCTTGCGTGGCCATTCCCGGCTGGGCCGAGGCGCTGGTCGCCGGGCGGCCTTATCCGAGCCGGGAGGTTTTGTTTAACGCGGCCCAGGCGCTGACGCATAGCTGGGATGAACACGCGCTCACGCGGGCCCTGAGCGCGCATCCGCGCATCGGTGAGAAGCCCATGGGCACGCAGGCGGAGGCGGCGCTGTCGCGTCGGGAGCAG
The DNA here is from genome assembly GCF_057320385.1 of Enterobacter cloacae complex sp. 394F7. Classification (NCBI taxonomy): domain Bacteria; kingdom Pseudomonadati; phylum Pseudomonadota; class Gammaproteobacteria; order Enterobacterales; family Enterobacteriaceae; genus Enterobacter; species Enterobacter cloacae complex sp. 394F7. The sequence goes on from NZ_JBXWCS010000008.1 coordinate 102,257, forward strand.
GGAGCGGTGAATCATGATGATGCGCAGCTTGCTGAGGCGTTGCGGGCAGGCAATGCCCGCTACGAAAGCCGTTTCGGGCGCGTCTTTCTGATCCGCGCCAAAGGCCGCAGCGGGGAGGAGATCCTGCAGGCCCTGAACGCGCGGCTGGAAAACAGCGATGCGCAGGAGGTGCAGGCCGCACTGGATCAGCTGCGGGAAATTACCTTATTACGACTGGAAGGAGTCATTGGCGCATGAGCACACTCAGTACACATATTCTGGATATCTCGACGGGCAAACCCGCGCAGGGGGTGACGGTACGTCTTGAACAGGACGCGGAGATCATCGCAACTGGCGTGACCAACGCGCAGGGCCGCATCACCGAATTTGTTCCCCTTCTGCCTGCGGGCCGCTATCGGCTGGTGGCCGAGACTGGCGCCTGGTTTAGCGAAACGGGGCGCGACACGCTCTATCCCTGCGCGCAAATTGATTTTCTAATCGGCGAAACGGCAGATGAGCACTTCCATCTGCCGTTTGTGATTGCCCCTGGCGGCTGGTCAACCTACCGCGGCAGCTGACCACACTGGCTCGCCGTTGACCCAGGTTTGGCTGATATTACGCTCGTCGCCCAGGGTCATCAGCACAAACAGTTGCTCGTAGATATCCTTGCAGCGCCCGCTGCGCAGGCGCTGCAGCGGGGTGACAGCCGGGTCGATCACGATAAAATCGGCCTCTTTGCCCGGAGCGAAGTTGCCAATTTTGTCATCCAGACGCAGGGCATGCGCGCCACCCAGCGTGGCATGATAAAAGGCCTCGCTGGCGCGCAGGCGATAGCTCTGCAACTGACCCACCTTGTAAGCTTCCCCCAGCGTGCGCAGCATGCTGAAGGTGGTACCCGCGCCGACGTCGGTGCCGATACCCATTCGCACCTTGTGCTGCCAGCAGGCGGGTAACCGAAACAGCCCACTGCCAAGAAACAGATTGGAGGTAGGGCAAAACGCCACCGCCGATCCGGTGTCGTGCAGGCACTGCCACTCGCTGTGGTGCAGATGGATCCCATGAGCAAACACGCTGCGCTCGCCGGTGAGGCCGTAGTGGTGATAGACATCCAGATAACGTTCATGCTCCGGCCACAGGTCATTAACCCAGGCCACTTCGTTCGGGTTTTCGCTCAGATGGGTCTGCAGCCAGGTGTCCGGAAACTCCTCTCTGAGTAAACGCACCGCCGCCAGCAGTTCCGGTGATGAAGTGGGTGCAAAGCGTGGCGTAATGGCATACCCCAGCCGTCCATGGTGGTGCCAGCGCTGGATTAGATCCCGCGTCTGCCGGTAGCTCTGTTGTGCCGTTTCGGTCAGGTAGTCCGGGGTGTGCCGGTCCATCATCACCTTCCCGGCGATAAGGCGCATATTCAGGCGCGATGCTTCGGTAAACAGCGCATCCACCGATTCAGGATGCAGCGTGCAAAACACCAGTGCGGTGGTGGTGCCGTGGCTCACCAGCTGATTTATGAAAAATTCCGCGATCTCTTTTGCGTAGCTCTCGTCGGCAAACTGGCTCTCCACCGGAAACGTATAGGTGGTCAGCCACTCCAGCAACTGCTCGCCGAAGGCGCCGATCATCTCGGTCTGCGGGTAATGAACGTGGGTATCGATAAAGCCGGGCAGCAGCAGTTTGCCGCGCAGGTCGGTGTAACCCTTGTGCGGGTCAAGATATTGATCTCCCTCCTGCCAGGCCATGAGCGCCACGATTTTCCCGTGGTGAATAAACAGCAGGCCGTCCTCCTGGTAGCGCGCATGGTCGGCAATCAGGTCTGCGCTGTCGCAGACCCGGGCGATATCGAAAAATGCACCGCGTATCGCAGTCTGGTAATCCATCACGGCTCCTGTCTGATTGTTTGCGTGGCCTCGCGTGCCGTGAAGTGAGCAGTGGACGCCCCTTCGCGCTCTTCGCGCGCCAGCCAGCGGTAGGTTACCCCGCCAAGGAACACGCCAATGAACCAGCTAAAGTTTGCCACCTCATGCAGCGCCGGGATGAAGCTTATCACCAGCCCGACGGCAACCGAGGGGATCAGCGCGCCGATGGCTTTCGGGTTAAAGCCGTTGCGGTACCAGTATTTCCCTTCTGGCGTGTCATCGAACAGGTCGTCCACGGATACCTTGCCACGCTTAATCAGGTAGAAATCGGCAATCAGGATACCGAACAGCGGACCGATAAACGCCCCCAGCACATCCAGGGTGTAATGAATAAGCTCCGGGGAGTTAAACAAGTTCCACGGGGTTAACAGGATCGAGCCGACGGCGGCAATCATTCCCCCGGTGCGGAAGCTGATTTTCTGCGGGGAACAGTTAGAGAAATCAAACGCCGGGGAGACGAAGTTGGCCACGATGTTAATCCCGATGGTGGCGGTGATCATGGTCAACAGACCAATCGCCACCGCCAGATCGTTGCCCACGCGGCTGACGGTTTCAATCGGGTCGGTGATCATGCGGCCAAACAGCGACTGGGTACCGGAGACAATCACCACGGTCACGATGGAAAACAGCAGGAAGTTAAACGGCAGGCCCCAGCGGTTACCGCGGCGGATTTCCCCCATGCTTTTGCCGTAGCGGGAGAAATCACCAAAGTTGAGCAACGGGCCTGAGAAGTAGGAAACCACCAGCGCCGTGGCGGTGATCATCTGCCAGGTCTGCTCGCCCGCGCTCAGGGATTTGCTGGCGAGGGTAAAGGAGATCCCGTCGAATCCTGTCTTGTATACAATCCATCCTGCCAGCGCCAGCATCACCACATACACCGCCGGGCCGGCGATGTCGATAAAGCGCTTAATGGCATTCATGCCGTGCCAGAAGACCATTGCCTGCAATACCCACATAATGGCAAAGCAGACCCAGCCCAGGTGCGACAGTCCGAGGAACGCGCCGGTGGTGAGCGACGAGAGCGACGGCCAGAACTTCAGCGCCACCAGCATCAGGGCGTTAGCGGCCAGATAGGTCTGAATGCCGTACCAGGCAAAGGCGATAAGCCCGCGGATCACCGCCGGAATGTTTGCCCCGAACACGCCAAAGGCCTGACGGCTGATCACCGCATACGGCACGCCCGCCATCTGGCTCGGTTTCGCCACCAGGTTGGCACACAACTGCACAATGCAAATTCCCACCAGCAGGCAGAGCAACACCTGCCAGCTTGCCAGCCCGAGCGTAAAGAAGCTCGCGGCGACCACGTAGCCCCCCATGCTGTGGACGTCGGACATCCAGAAAGAAAAGATGTTGTACCAGCTCCAGTTCTGGTCACGCGTCGGTGCCAGATCCTCATTGCAAAGCCGTGGGCTGTATACCGCACCGGAATCAGCGGCCGTACCGTGTTGCGTATTTTGTCTGTTTGGCATGAAACCTGCTCCTGTGAATGAAAACCCGTTGAGTGGGAGTGCAGACGGTGTTGCAGGATTCAGGCCAAAATAATAAATCTTGTATGCAATATTTTATTTTTATGTATACGATTCGATAGCGAAAAGTAAAAAGTGGAGTGGTTAATGAACAACGTGAACAGTCTGCACGCCGCGCCAGACCTGCAAGACAAAGACGAATCCATCTTTCAGGCGCTGATGACCGCGATTGTCGAACATCAACTGCTGCCGGGAAGCAAATTGCCGGAAGAGGCGCTGGCGGAGGTCTTTGGCGTGAGTCGTACGGGCATCCGTAAGGTGCTGCAGCGACTCGCCGCTGTGCAAATGGTCACCTTAACGCCCAAACGTGGTGCACACGTTGCCAGCCCGACGGTCGAAGAGGCCCGGCAGATCTTTCGCACCCGCGCGCTACTGGAGGTCGCCAATCTACCGGACGTGCTGGCGCACTGTCAGCCGCCGCATCTGACCGCGCTGGCGTCAATCATCCGTCAGGAGCTGCAGGCGCATGAGGCTTACGACGGCCCGGCGGCGATCCGCCACTCCGCAAATTTCCATATTCAGCTGCAGGCCATCTCCGGCAATCAGGTCCTGACGGAGATGGTGACCCGCCTGAGCCAGCGCTCCTCGTTGGTGATTGCCACCTGGGGCGCGCCGTGGCGTCAGGGGTGTCGCTGCAATGACCACGAACAGCTTGTGGAGCTGCTGCGTCAGAAAGCGCTGCAACCCCTCAGTGATGCCTTAATGCACCATTTTGAACATATCGTCGCCAGCCTCTGTTTCGAACGGGCAGGTGAATGCCTGCCCGATTTTGCCCGGCTGTTCGCCAGCCACAAGGAGTCGTAATGTCGTCTGTCCGTATACAAGTCATTAATCCCAATACCAGCCTCGCGATGACGGAAACCATCGGCGCGGCCGCCCGCGCGGTGGCTGCGCCGGGCACCGAGATCCTCGCGGTCTGCCCCAGTGCGGGTGTGCCCTCAATCGAAGGCCATTTTGATGAAGCCATTGCCGCCGTGGGTGTCCTTGAGCAAGTCAAAAAAGGCAGAGAGCAGGGGGTGGAAGGGCACGTGATTGCCTGCTTTGGCGATCCGGGGCTGCTGGCCGCGCGCGAGCTGGCACAAGGGCCGGTTGTCGGCATTGCCGAAGCCGCCATGCATATGGCCACGCTGGTGGCGACGCGCTTTTCCATTGTCACCACGCTGCCGCGCACGCTGATCATTGCCCGTCATCTGCTGCACCAGTATGGCTTTCAGGATCACTGCGCGGCCCTGCACGCGATTGATCTCCCGGTGCTGGCGCTGGAAGACGGCAGCGGCCTGGCGCAGGAGAAGGTGCGCGCGCGCTGTATACAGGCCCTGAAAGAGGATGGCTGCGGTGCCATCGTACTGGGCTGTGGCGGGATGGCAACGCTCGCCCAGGAGCTGACGCGCGAACTGCGCGTGCCGGTGATCGACGGCGTCAGTGCGGCGGTGAAGATGGTGGAATCGCTGGTGGCGCTGGGGCTGGCAACCAGCAAGCACGGGGATCTGGCCTTCCCGGAGAACAAACCGTTAAGCGGACATTTTCAGGCATTGAATCCATTTTAATTTTTGGGGGGGTAGCAATGGGGCTTTTTGAAGAGGGTTATCCGCGGGATCTGCGTGGCTACGCAGGCAACCCGCCGCATGCGCAGTGGCCGAATCAGGCACGCATCGCCGTGCAGTTTGTGCTCAATTATGAAGAGGGGGCAGAAAACCACGTCCTGCACGGCGATGCCGGGTCGGAACAGTTTCTCTCGGACATCATCGGAGCGGTCAGCTATCCCGACAAACACATGTCCATGGACTCCCTGTACGAATACGGCAGCCGCGCCGGGTTCTGGCGAATTCATCATGAATTTCAGAAACGCGGCCTGCCGCTGACGGTCTTTGGCGTGGCGATGGCGCTGGCGCGTCACCCGGAGATTGTCGCGGCGATTAAGGCGGCGGATTACGACGTGGTCAGCCACGGCTGGCGCTGGATCCACTATCAGAATATGGATATCAACCAGGAGCGCGAACATCTGCACAAAGCGGTGCACGTGCTGACCGATCTGTTTGGCAAGCCGCCTACGGGCTGGTACACCGGGCGCGACAGCCCCAACACGCGCCAGCTGGTGGTCGAGCACGGCGGTTTTGACTACGACAGCGACTACTATGGCGACGACTTGCCCTTCTGGACGGAAGTGGCCTGCAGCGATGGCAGCCGTAAACCGCACCTGATCGTGCCCTACACGCTGGACGCGAACGACATGCGCTTCGCCACCGCCCAGGGGTTTAATACCGCCGAGCAGTTTTATACTTATCTGAAAGACAGCTTTGACGTGCTGTATGAAGAGGGTGAAAGCGCGCCGAAGATGATGTCCATCGGCATGCACTGCCGTCTGCTGGGGCGTCCGGGCCGTTTTCGCGCGCTGCAGCGGTTCCTGGATTATGTGCAGCAGCACGAGCGGGTCTGGGTCTGTACCCGTCAGCAGATCGCTGACCACTGGCGGGACGTGCATCCGTTTCAGAAATAGTGGTGTCGTATTGTGCCGGGTGGCGGCTGCGCCTTACCCGGCCTACAGCATCCGCAGCGCCACCGGGCAGGTTTTTCAGCGTTACACCATCACACTCACCTGTGCCGCAACAATGCGCCACCCGTAAGCAAACCGCACCCACGTCTGCTGCTGGCGGCCAATGCGTTCTGTGCCCTCGCGGGTAAATTCGGTGCTGCACACCGCGTAATCTTCTCCGAAGGTGGTGATCACGGTATTGCGCAACGTCCGCTGCAGCCCGGCGGAGGGGCGCGCCGCCCGAAAGGCGCGGATTTCATCAATGCCGTAAAGGTTTTCCCCCGCGCCCAGTCGCACCGTGTTTTTGTCGTGCCAGAACAACTCATCCAGCACCGCAATGTTGTTGCTCACCAGCGCATCTTCATAGCGATAAAACGCGGCCGTGACGTCCGCCACCACCCAGGGAAGGTTAATGTCGTCGTGATTGATCATGGTGCCATCTCCGCAGGACGGGCATCGGTTATCCCGCTCGCTTCCAGGACCCGCGCCACGCGCAGGCAGGCTTGTTCATTAAACGGTGCTGCGATGAGTTGCAGACCAATCGGTGCCCCCCGGGCGGTGCGTAGCGGAACGGTGGTGACGGGCAAACCCAGAAACGAAATCGGCTGCGTCAGCATCCCCATGCTGGCACGCACCGGCAGTGGCTCCCCGTTAATCTCCATGGTCTGCTCGCCAATCGTCGTGGCGCTGCGCGGCGTTGCCGGGGCGATCAGCACGTCGGCCTGCTCAAACAGCGCTTTACAGGCCTGTCGGGCGTGGGCGCGAAAACGCTGGGCCTGAATATACCAGGCGGAAGGGATCATCGCCCCAGCCAGCAGGCGTTCGCGGGAGTGTGGTTCAAAACGCTCCGGTTCACGGCGAAGTGACGGCAGGTACTGGTTCCCCCCTTCGGAGGCGCTGATGATAAACGCGGCAGAGCGGGACAGCGCGGCTTCAGGAAACTGCAGCTCCTCCTGGACGTCAAGAGCACGTGCCGCGCGCGCGACGGCTTCCCGGGCGTCGTCGTTACACCACGTGCTGAAATAGCCCCCGAGGACGGCGCAGCGCAAACCATCCAGACCGCGATCGAGCATAGGCCGCGTCTGCTCGCGGGAGGACTCTGCCTGAAAAGGGTCGCTGGTGTCTCGTCCCTGTAGCGCATCGTACACGGACGCCAGATCGCACACCCGGCGGGCAAACGGCCCGATATGATCGAGACTGGCGACAAACGGGTGGCTGCCGGAGCGTGACAGGCGGCCAAAGGTCGGTTTTAAGCCGTAAATTCCGCACAGGGACGCCGGGACGCGAATCGACCCGTTGGTGTCGGTACCCAGTGAAAAATGGACCAGCCCGGCGGCGACGGCGGCGGCAGAGCCACCGGAGGAGCCGCCTGCAATGCGCGTCAGATCGTGCGGATTACGCGTGGCGCCGTAGTGGCTGTTTTCCGTGGTAAAGCCGTAGGCATAGGCATCCATATTGACCATCCCGGACAACAGTCCTCCCGCGCTGCGTAGCTGGCGAACCGCAAAGCTGTCTGCGCTGGCAGCGGAACGCTGGCTGAACAGCTCGGCTCCGGCGAGGGTGGTGTGCCCGGCCACATCAAACAGGTTTTTTACCGCGTAAGGCACGCCCGCCAGCGGCGGCAGGGGGCGCTTTTCCCGGCGCAGGGTGTCGATATTTTCTGCCTCGGCCAGCATCCGCGCGTCGGTAACCGCCGTCCAGGCGTTGATCTGCGGGTTGATGCGCGCAATATCTTCCAGCGTCTGACGGGCGATCTCGCGGGCGCTTAACTCGCCTGCACTCAGCGCCTGCTGGATCGCGCTGATACTCATCTCGTGTAGACTCATGCTTTGTACACTCCTGCGATCTCCAGACGGTCATCAAGCGGCAGCGCCATCAGCGGGGCGGCCATGGCGGCAATGCGGCTAAACTGCTGCTGAAGCTCCGCGCGGCGGGCGTCATCCAGCTCAACGCCCAGCACGGCCTCCATCTGCGCCAGGTAGGCATGCCAGTCAGGTTGTTGTGTTGTCATGGTTTTCTCCTTAGTATCCGGCGGCGCCGCCGTTGCTGCGCGGGTCGAACGCGCCTTCAAACAGCCCGTTCGGGTGGCGGACAATCGCGCCCGCGTGGCCCATGGCTTCGCTAAAGTCCGGGAAGATCTCCACCTCGTGACCCAGCGCCTGCAGGCGTGCGATCGTTTCGGGGGAAAACCGGCCTTCCACTTTTAAGGTGTCTGAGCTTTGTCCCCAGGTGCGCCCCAGCAGCCAGCGCGGACGGGAGATGCTCTCCTGCAGCGGCAGACCCTGCACCACATAGCGGGTAAAGAGCGTGGCCTGAGTTTGCGGCTGGCCGTCACCGCCCATGGAGCCGTAGACCATCACCCGTCCGTCGTTCAGACGCGCCGCGGCCGGGTTCAGGGTATGGAACGGCTGTTTGCCCGGCGCGAGGGCCAGAAGATGTGCGGAATCGAGGCTGAACGACGCCCCCCGGTTCTGCCAGACGATGCCGGTATCCGGCAGCACCACGCCGCTGCCGAACTCGTGATAAATGCTCTGGATAAACGACACGGCCAGGCCGCTGTTATCCATCACCCCCATCCACACCGTATCGCCGGGGCCTTTGCCGGTGCCCCACGGCGCGGCATGGTTATCGTCAACCCGGTCGGCGAGCGCCTGAAGCGCCGCAGGATCCAGCAGGCTCTGAATATCGGTTTTCAGCTCGCGCGGGTCGGTGATGTGGGCATCGCGCAGGCCAAAGGCCAGTTTGGTGGCTTCCACAATGCGGTGCACCGTCCCGGCGTCGTCGGCATCGGCCATTGCCAGACGGTCGGTAATGCCGAGGATCGCCAGCGATACCAGCCCCTGCGTCGGCGGGGCGAGGTTCCAGACCTCACCTTGCTGATGCGCTAATTTCAGCGGCGTGGTGCGCCGGGCGACATGCGCGTTCAAATCGGCCAGCGTAATCGGCAGGCCGAGTGTCTCCATCCCACGGGCCAGACGCGCCGCCAGCGGGCCGCGATAAAAGCTCTCCAGACCCTCTTCGGCAAGTTGTGTCAGCGTGGAGGCCAGCGCCGGTTGATAAAACCGGCTGCCGACCTCCGGTGGTTTGCCGTCAACCAGCCAGGTTTCCGCGAAGCCGGGCAGGTCTTTCAGTTCGTCGAATTTACTGGCGGTGGCGCTGGCCTGCGAGGCCGTGACCGGCGTGCCGTTGCGGGCATAGTCAATGGCATCTGCCAGCAGATGCGTCAGCTGCAGGGCCTTGCCCGTCAGCGCGTGTGAGACCTTAAGCGCCTCCTCCCAGCCACTGACGGTACCCGCCACGGTCAGCGCCGCACGGGGCCCGCGGTGGGGGATGTGCGCCAGATCGCCATAGGCGGCAAGCGTCGCCAGCGATCCCGCCGCGCCGCTGGCATCGATGGCAATCGGTTCGCCGCCGGGGGGTACGATAAGCCAGAAGCCATCGCCGCCCAGGCCATTCATATGGGGATAGACCACGGCAATGGTGGCCGCCGCCGCGACCATCGCTTCAATCGCGCTACCGCCGTCGCGCAGCACCGACAGTGCGCTCTGGCTGGCAAGATGATGGGGGGCAACCGCCATTCCGTGTACGGAGACATTACTTTGCATGAACAGTCCTCATAACCCTGAAAGTCACAAGGCGCTGCAAAAGCTGTTCCAGGTATGAAAGAAAAGTTTCATGTCATCCCGGCTGATAAGCTGGCATGCTTAATGAATAGAGAGCAAGAGATGAAACAAACGTTACAGAGGCGTTATGGAACAGCTTGATGAACGACTGAAAGCACAATACGCGTCACTGTCGCCGCAGGAGCAGCGGGTGGCGGATTTTATTTTCGATCACTTCGACGACCTGATCAGCTACAACAGCGCCGAGCTGGCACAGCTGAGCGGAGTGTCGAAAGCCACGGTGAGCCGCCTGTTTAAGCGTCTGGGCTATGATAAGTATAAAGACATGCGCGATGAGTTGCGTACCCTGCGCCAGAGCGGTATGCCGCTGACGGACAACCGCGACGCGGTGCAGGGCAATACGCTGCTGGCGCGTCACTATAAGCAGGAGATGGCCAACCTGACCCAGTGGGTGAATGCCCTGGATGCCCGGCAGTTTGCCGACGCGATGGCGAGCATGGTTAAGGCGAGGCGCATTGTCATTATCGGGATGCGTAACGCCTATCCCGCGGCGCTGCACCTGCGTCAGCAGCTGTTGCAGGCACGCGGACAGGTGCTGGTGTTGCCGCAGCCCGGGCAGAGCCTGAGCGAAGAGCTGGTGGATCTCACCCCTGACGATCTGGTGGTGATGATGGCGTTTCGCCGCCGCCCGCGCATCATCCGCCCGCTGCTGCAGCAGCTTCAGAGCAGTGGTATTCCAGTGCTGCTGATGTGCGAGCCGCAGGCGCACAGCCTGTTTCCGCTGGCGAGCTGGCAGCTCTGCGCTCCGCTGGACAGCGTCTCAGCCTATGACAGCTACGCCTCGGTCACTAGCCTGATCAACCTGCTGGCAAACGCCTTTCTGCATGAAATCCTCGATAAAGGCCGTCCGCGCATTCATGAGATCGCCACCCTGTATCAGCACCTGGACGAGCTCGAACAACGATAATGGGGCATCGGTGTGGTGCTTTGCATTGAAATGGTGCAGTGAGGCGGGGCGAAAAAGAGAGAGCTTTTTCGCCCCGCCTTTGTTTTATCAGGCTTTACAACAAAATCCCGCGTTTCGCTTTATCTGGCACATTAGTTGCAAAATCCAATTCAAAGAATCTTTTGTTTCATGTTAACGTTACGGGGAAGCACCATGAAAAAATTGTTGATTGCACTGGCCGGGGCCGTCTGTCTGCTCACTAACCTGTCGGCAAAGGCGGACCAGCTTCAGGATATCGAGAAACGCGGCACCATTCGCATTGCCGTGCCGCAGGATTTCCCGCCGTTTGGCTCGGTCGGAACCGATCTGCAGCCGCAGGGCTATGACATCGATATGGCGCGTTATCTGGCCAAACAGATGAAGGTCAAGCTGCAACTGGTTCCGGTGACCAGCGCCAACCGCGTGCCGTATCTGCAAACCGACAAAGTTGACCTTGTCATTTCAAGCCTCGGTAAGAATGCGGAACGTGAAAAGGTGATCGATTTCAGCCGCGCCTATGCGCCGTTCTTCCTCGGGGTGTTTGGCCCGAAAGGCGCAGAGCTGAAAGATGCCGCCGCCCTGAGCGGTAAAACCATCGGCGTGACGCGTGGCGCGGTCGAGGACATGGTGCTGACCAGCCTGGCGCCGAAAGACGCAGACGTAAAACGCTATGAGGACAACAACACCACGCTGTCGGCGTATCTGTCCGGACAGGTACAGTATGTGGCCACCGGCAACCTCGTGGTGGCGGCCATCTCGCGCCAGAACGCGGAGAAAGCTCCGGTGCCGAGCTTTATGCTGAAAGATTCACCGTGCTTTATCGGGCTGAAGAAAAATGAACCAGCGCTGAAGGCGAAAGTGGATGCGCTGATTGAACAGGGTATCAAAGACGGCACCCTGAACGGCTTCTCTGAGCAGTGGCTCAAGGCGCCGCTGCCGGCAAGCCTTGGCGTGTAAGGCAATGACAGAGCAACTCCATTTCTCTGAGCTCTGGCCGCACTGGCCGGCGCTGCTGGCCGGGCTGTGGGTCACCATCCAGTTGACGGTGATGGCGACCCTGGGCGGTCTGACGATTGGTATTTTCGGGGCGGCCATTCGCAGCGGGCGGGCGACGTGGTTTAGCCGGATCTGGGGCGGTTACGTGGAGATTATCCGTAACACGCCGTTTGTGGTGCAGCTGTTTTTTATCGTCTTTGGCCTGCCCAATATGGGGCTGAAGATGACGGCGGGTGAGGCGGCACTGCTGGCGATGGTGATCAATCTGGGCGCGTACAGCACGGAGATTGTCCGGGCGGGCATTCAGGTGACACCAAAAGGGCAGTGGGAGGCCGGACGCGTGCTGGGGCTGACCCGCACCCAGACCTTCATTCGCGTGGTGTTACCGCCTGCGCTACAGCGTATTTATCCGGCGCTGGTGAGCCAGTGCATTATCGTGATGCTCGGCTCGTCGGTGGTGTCGCAGGTCTCGTATGAAGAGCTGACCTTTGCCGCCAACCTGATCCAGTCCAGAACGTTTCTGAGCTTTGAGGTTTATCTGGTGACAACCGGGATTTACTTAGCGCTGTCGATTACCCTGCGTCAGCTGATGATGGCGGCAGGACGCAAATGGCTGGGGGGGCAGGCATGATGACCACCTTTACCGACTGGGACATTATTCGCAACCTGCTGCTGGCCGGGCGCTGGACGATACTGCTGTCGCTGGTGGCGTTTGTCGGCGGCGCGGTGGTGACCCTGCCGCTGCTGCTGCTGCGCCTCACCGGCGGACGACTGATCATGCGCCTGATCCGCGGCTATATCGAACTGTTTCAGGGTACACCGCTGCTGATGCAGCTATTTCTGGCGTTCTTCGGCGTGGCGCTGTTCGGCATCGATGTCTCGCCATGGACCGCCGCATCGCTGGCCCTCACGTTCTACACCAGCGCGTTTTTGCTTGATATCTGGTTTGGCAGCATTCGCGCGCTGCCAAAAGGGCAGTGGGAAGCGTCGCGCTGTCTGGGGCTGACCTTTGGCCAGACGCTTTATCGGGTGGTCGCGCCGCAGGCGTTGCGGATTGCGATTGCGCCGACGGTCGGTTTTGCCGTCCAGGTGATTAAGGGCACGGCGCTGGCGTCAATCATCGGCTTTATCGAGCTGACCAAAGCCGGGACGATGCTCACCAATGTCACTTATCAACCGTTTAAGGTCTTTGCGCTGGTGGCGCTGGGCTACTTTATTCTGTGTTATCCGCTGTCGCGTTACAGCCGTTATCTGGAGACTAAATTCAATGCCTCTCATCACCATTAATCAGGTGCAGAAGTACTACGGCGATAACCATGTCCTGAAGGGGGTCGATCTCGATATCGACATGGGCCAGGTGATTTCGATTATCGGGCGCAGCGGATCCGGCAAAAGCACCCTGCTGCGCTGCATCAACGGTCTGGAAGGGTATCAGGACGGCAGCATCAAGCTTGGCGGCATGACCATTACCGACCGGGATTCCCAGGCGCGTGAAATCAGCCGCTCGGTCGGGATGGTGTTCCAGAACTTTAACCTGTTCCCGCACATGACGGCGCTGGAAAACGTGATGCTCGCCCCGCGTCGGGTGCTGAAGAAAAGCGCCGCCGAATGCCGGGCGCTGGCGCAGCAGATGCTGGAGAAAGTCGGCCTCGGCGATCGTCTGGATTACTACCCGTCGAGTCTCTCCGGCGGCCAGCAGCAGCGCGTGGCGATTGCCCGTGCGCTGGCGATGTCGCCAAAAGTCTTACTTTGTGACGAGATCACCTCCGCGCTCGACCCGGAACTGGTGGGCGAAGTGCTTAAGGTGCTGGAGCAGCTGGCAGCAGAAGGGATGACCCTGATTCTCGTGACCCATGAAATGAATTTTGCCCGCGAAGTGGGCGACCGCGTGGTGTTTATGCACCAGGGGAAAGTCTGGGAGCAGGGCGACAGCAAAACGCTTTTCGCCAACCCGCAGACCACTGAACTGAAGCAGTTCATCTCCTCCGTGCGCGGCCTCAACTGATAAGGACTTAACAATGGATATCGCTCAATTTCCGCAACTTAATCCGCCGCAGCGTCTGCTGATGGGGCCGGGGCCGATCAATGCCGATCCGCGCGTGCTGCGCGCCATGTCGAGCCAGCTGATTGGTCAGTACGACCCGGCGATGACCCACTACATGAACGAAGTAATGGCGCTCTATCGCGGGGTGTTCCGCACCGAAAACCGCTGGACGATGCTGGTGGACGGCACCTCCCGCGCGGGCATTGAGGCGATTCTGGTGTCGGCCATTCGCCCGGGCGATAAAGTGCTGGTGCCGGTGTTTGGCCGCTTCGGCCATCTGCTGTGCGAAATCGCCCGCCGCTGCCGGGCGGAAGTGCATACCATCGAGGTGCCGTGGGGCGAGGTGTTTACCCCGGATCAGGTGGAGGATGCCATCAAACGTATTCGTCCCCGTCTGCTGCTGACCGTGCAGGGGGATACCTCCACCACCATGCTGCAGCCGCTGGCCGAGCTCGGCGCGATTTGCCGCCGTTATGACGTGCTGTTTTACACCGACGCCACCGCGTCGCTCGGGGGGAACGCGCTGGAAACCGATGCCTGGGGGCTGGATGCCGTCTCCGCTGGCATGCAGAAATGCCTTGGCGGCCCGTCCGGCACGTCACCGATCACCCTGAGCCCACGCATGGAAGAGGCGATCCGCCGCCGCAAATGCGTCGAGGAGGGGATCCGCACCGACGCCCATCGCGACGGCGACGAGGAGATGATCTACTCCAACTATTTCGATCTCGGCATGGTGATGGATTACTGGGGGCCGGAGCGGCTGAACCATCACACTGAAGCCACCACCGCGCTGTTTGGCGCCCGCGAATGCGCGCGGCTGATCCTGCAGGAGGGGCTGGACAACGGCATCGCCCGGCACAAGCTGCACGGCGATGCGCTGCTGAAAGGCATTCAGGCGATGGGGCTGGAGACCTTTGGCGATCTGAAGCACAAGATGAACAACGTGCTGGGCGTGGTGATCCCGCAGGGCGTTAACGGCGATCAGGTGCGTAAGTTGATGCTGGAAGATTTCGGTATCGAAATTGGCACCTCGTTTGGCCCGCTGCACGGCAAGGTATGGCGCATTGGCACCATGGGTTATAACGCCCGTAAAGACTGCGTAATGACCACCCTGAGCGCGCTGGAGTCGGTGCTGAACTACCTGAAATTTACTACCCCCCAGGGGGCGGCGATGCAGGCCGCGTGGGATCATTATCGCCGCGAGACGTCACAATGAGCCCGGCGGCAGAGCGGGTGATGGCCCGTGCCGATGCGCTGGCCGCCATCAGCGAAACCCCGGACGGCCTGACGCGGGTTTATCTCTCCACGCAGCATCTGCAGGCCAACCAGCTGGTCGGGCAGTGGATGAGCCAGGCGGGCATGACCGTCTGGCAGGACAGCGTCGGGAATATTTGCGGGCGCTATGAGGCGCAGCAGGAGGGCGCGCCGGCGGTACTGCTTGGCTCGCATCTGGATACCGTGCGCAATGCCGGGCGCTACGACGGCATGCTCGGCGTGCTCACCGCCATTGAGGTGGTGGACAGCCTGCAACAGCAGGGCGTGCGCCTGGCGCAGGCCATCGAGATTGTTGGCTTCTGCGACGAAGAGGGGACCCGCTTCGGCATTACGCTGTTAGGCAGTCGCGGCCTGACGGGCACCTGGCCGGAGAACTGGCTTGATACCTGTGATGCCAGTGGCATAAGCGTGGCGCAGGCGATGGTGCAGGCGGGGCTGGATCCCGGACGGGTAGCGCTTGCCGCGCGGCATCAGGACGATTTCAGCGCCTGTCTGGAGCTGCATATTGAACAGGGGCCGTGCCTGGAGCAGGAGGGGCTGGCGCTGGGGGTAGTAGAAGCCATTAACGGTGCGCGGCGTCTGAACTGTCTCTTTACCGGCGAAGCCGGGCATGCCGGAACCGTGCCGATGGCTCACCGTAAAGATGCCCTGGCCGCGGCTGCCGAATGGATGGTGCAGGTTGAAAACACCACCCGACAGCGCGGCGGCAATCTGGTTGCCACGGTGGGGGCGTTACGCTGCCTGCCCGGCGCGGTCAATGTGATTCCCGGCGAGGTGGCGCTATCGCTGGATATTCGCGGCCCGCAGGATGCCCCGCTGGACGCACTGCTCACTGAACTGCTCATTCAGGCGGAACAGATCGCAGCCCGGCGTGGGCTCTGTTTCAGCGCCGAGGAGTTTTACCGGATAGCCGCCACGCCCTGCGATGCCAGACTGCAATCGCTGTTAGGGGAGGCCGTGACATCGGTTCAGGGCCGTACGCTATCGCTGCCGAGCGGTGCCGGGCACGACACCATTGCGCTGGCAGAACGCTGGCCGGTGGGGATGTTGTTTGTGCGCTGCAAGGGGGGCATCAGCCACCATCCGGCGGAGTCGGTGATGGCTGAGGATGTTGCGCTGGCGATTGAGGCGTTTGGGCGGGCGGTGAGAGCGCTGGCTGACGGTGGCGCGCGTTAAGCCACCGAACGCACCGCATCTTCGATATCAGCGCTCACCCGTACATCCTGGTCGTCAAAAACCATGCAGTGATGGTCGTCAAACGCCACGTCTATCTTCTGCCAGGGCGCGAACTTCACGTCGCCCGGCAGCAAGATCTTCACGTTGTCGTGGCCATAGCATTGCCCAAACAGATAAGTATTGTTTCCCAGTCGCTCCACCACTTCACAGTTAAATTCCAGCCGCGTGCCGCGGTGAAGGTCGGTGGTTAAATGTTCCGGGCGGATGCCCAGCGTGACCTGACTTCCCGGCTGCAGCGGTGTGGTGGTCATCGTGAGCGTGAGCGACTTCTGTTGCGATAGCCTGACGGTAAGCTTACCGGGCTGCCAGGCTTCAACGGTCGCCGGGAGAAAGTTCATCTTCGGAGAACCGATAAACCCGGCGACAAACTTATTTGCCGGTTTGTAATAGAGATCCATCGGGGCGCCCATCTGCTCAACCTTGCCATAGTTCATGACCACGATCTTGTCGGCCAGGGTCATCGCTTCGATCTGGTCGTGCGTGACATACACCATGGTGGTTTTCAGCTCCTGATGCAGGCGGGCAAGGTGCAGACGCATCTCGACGCGCAGTTCGGCGTCCAGGTTAGAGAGCGGTTCATCAAACATAAAGACGCGCGGGTTACGCACGATGGCGCGGCCTATTGCCACGCGCTGGCGCTGCCCACCCGAGAGCTGTTTAGGTTTGCGGTCCAGCAGGTGGGAGAGCTGCAGCGTTTTTGCCACCATCTCCACCTGGTGACGGATCTGTTCTTTTGGGACCTTATTCACCTTCAGCCCGTAGCCCATGTTTTCGGCGACCGTCATGTGCGGATAGAGCGCGTAGGACTGAAACACCATGGCCACGCCGCGGTGGGAAGGCGCGACGTCGTTCATCACCTCATTACCGATTAAGACTTCACCTTCGCTAATCTCCTCCAGACCGGCAATCATGCGCAGCATGGTCGATTTACCGCAGCCGGAAGGGCCAACAAAGACGGCGAATTCCCCGTCTTCAATTTCAAGATTCACGTTGTGCAAGGTGACGGTGTCGCCAAAGCGCTTGGTGACATTCCTTAACTGTATGTTTGACATCAGTGTTCCCCGAGTAAACCGCTGTCTATGTTTTACGTATAACAATTAAATTCAACATAGCTGGACGGTGCAATTTGTCTGCATCGACTATAACTTCCAGTATTCAAGCGCCCTATACAGATTTTCCATTAATGTTATGACGATCACACAACTTACAGTTTTTTGTAGAGTTATCATGATGTGAAGGGTAGCGTATACCAAACCAAAGATATTTAATGTCATACGTGCAGCATCTGATTTTGCTGAATTTTAGATGAGGCAGATAAGGCGTTAAATGTCATAACAACCATAAAATTGTTATACCTTCACATGAGGTTTGTAATGAAAAAGAACCTACTTGCCGCTCTGATCCTCTCTACGCTCTCGGTGCAGGTACATGCCACCACGCAGCTTAACGTCTGGGAAGACATCAAGAAGTCATCCGGTATAAAGGATGCGGTGGCTGACTTTGAAAAACAGTACGACGTTAAGGTCAACGTCCAGGAGACACCTTACGCCCAGCAGCTGGAAAAACTGCGTCTGGATGGCCCGGCGGGCATTGGCCCGGACGTGCTGGTGATCCCTAACGATCAGCTGGGCGGTGCCGTGGTGCAAGGGCTGCTGACCCCCCTGAATCTGGAGGCTAAGCAGACCGAACAGTACACCCCGGCCTCAATCAATGCCTTCAAAATGGATAATGCCCTCTACGGCGTACCGAAAGCGGTCGAGACGCTGGTGCTGATCTACAACAAAGACCTCATCGACAAGCCCCTCAACTCGCTGCAGGACTGGTATGACTTTTCGAAACAGCAGCGCGCGAAAAACCAGTACGGCCTGCTCGCCAAGTTCGATCAGATTTACTACAGCTGGGGGGCAATTTCCCCAATGGGCGGCTACATCTTCGGTCATAACGACAAGGGCGGCTATAACGCCAGCGACGTTGGACTGAACAAGCCGGGCGCGGTAGAGGCCGTGACGTACCTTAAAAAATTCTACGCCGACGGGATCTTCCCGGCCGGGATAGTCGGTGACAACGGTCTGAACGCCATTGACTCCCTGTTCACCGAGAAGAAAGCGGCAGCCGTGATCAATGGGCCGTGGGCATTCCAGCCGTATGAAGCGGCAGGGATCAACTACGGCGTTGCGCCGCTGCCAACGCTGCCCGACGGCAAGCCTATGAGTTCTTTCCTTGGCGTGAAAGGCTACGTTGTCTCCACGTGGAGCAAAGACAAAGCCCTGGCGCAGAAATTTATCGAATTCATCAACCAGCCGCAGTATGTGAAAACGCGCTACATCGCCACGCGTGAAATCCCGCCGCTTACCGCGATGATCGACGATCCGATTATCAAAAACGACGAAAAAGCGAGTGCCGTCGCGGTACAGTCGGCGCGCGCAACTGCCATGCCGGGCATCCCTGAAATGGGTGAAGTCTGGGGGCCAGCCAACGCCGCGCTGGAGTTGAGCCTGACCGGCAAACAGGATCCTAAAGCCGCGCTGGATAGCGCAGAAAAACAGGTCCAGATGCAGATCGAAGCCATGCAGGCCAGCAACCAGTAATTTTCTGCCGTCGCAAAACGGGAGGACTCTCTCCCGTTTTTTTGAAAGGAGTTGTCTGTGAGTATCATCCCGGAAAATTTTGCCAGACCGCACGGGGCCGGGCGCCATGCCTGGACCGGCCTGCTGCTGGCGTTCATCCCCGGCTTCGGCCAGTTCTACCATCGTCAGTGGCTGAAAGGGATCATCTTCCTGGTACTGCTGGTCAGTTTTCTCGGCGTATTTGCCGATTTTCTGCGCGAAGGGCTGTGGGGGCTGGTGACGCTGGGCGAGGAGGTGCCGCGGGACAACTCCATCTTCCTGCTGGCTGAGGGGATCATCAGCGTGCTGATCGCCGCGTTTGGCGTGATGGTCTGGTACCTGTCGATGCGTGATGCGTGGGTGAATGGCAGAAAACGCGATACGGGACTTGCGCTTAACAGCGTGCGCAAGCAGTACCAGATGCTGCTGAGCGACGGCTTCCCGTATCTTATGATCACGCCCGGCTTTATCCTGCTGGTGTTTGTAGTGGTTTTCCCAATCCTGTTCGGCTTTGCTATCGCCTTTACCAACTACAACCTCTATCACACGCCGCCGGCTAAGCTGGTGGACTGGGTTGGGTTTAAGAACTTCATCAATATCTTCACGCTCTCCATCTGGCGTTCGACCTTCTTCGACGTGCTGCAGTGGACGGTGGTCTGGACCCTGCTCGCTACCACGCTGCAATGTTCGGTAGGCGTGCTGCTGGCCATTCTGGTGAACCAGAAAGATCTGCGCTTTAAACCGCTGATCCGCACCATCTTCATTCTGCCCTGGGCGGTGCCGGGCTTTGTCACCATCCTGGTGTTTGCCGGAATGTTTAACGACTCCTTTGGGGTGA
This sequence comes from Enterobacter cloacae complex sp. 394F7, assembly GCF_057320385.1. Taxonomy (NCBI): domain Bacteria; kingdom Pseudomonadati; phylum Pseudomonadota; class Gammaproteobacteria; order Enterobacterales; family Enterobacteriaceae; genus Enterobacter; species Enterobacter cloacae complex sp. 394F7. Next base: position 121,811 of record NZ_JBXWCS010000008.1, read on the forward strand.
TCAACAACGCCATTCTGGCCTTCTTCGGCATCGCGCCAAAAGCGTGGATGACCGATCCGTTCTGGACCAAAACGGCGCTGATTATGATGCAGACCTGGCTCGGCTTCCCGTTTGTTTTCGCCATGACCACCGGCGTGCTGCAGGCCATTCCGGACGATCTGTACGAAGCGGCGACCATGGACGGCGCCAGCAGCGTGACTAAGTTGCGTACCATCACGCTGCCGCTGGTGCTTTACTCGATTGCGCCGATTCTGATCACTCAATACACCTTCAACTTCAATAATTTCAACATCATCTACCTGTTTAATAACGGCGGACCGGCGGTGGTAGGGTCGAATGCGGGTGGGACGGATATCCTGGTATCGTGGATCTACAAACTGACGATGTCCTCTTCGCAATATGCGATTGCGGCGACCATCACTATCCTGCTGTCGATCTTTGTCGTCGGGCTGGCGCTGTGGCAGTTCCGCGCCACGAAATCGTTCAAAAATGACGACATGGCGTAAGGAACGGAACAATGGCTCAATCACAAAGTATTAAACGTGAGAAGTGGGTTCGCCTCTCGCTCTCCTGGCTGGTTATCGTGCTGGTCTCGATAATCATCATTTACCCGCTGGTGTGGACGGTCGGTGCGTCGTTTAACGCGGGTAATAGCCTGCTGAGCTCGTCGATTATTCCAGAGAACTTCTCGGTACAGCACTATGCCGACCTGTTCAACGGCCAGGTGAACTACATGACCTGGTACTGGAACTCAATGAAAATCAGCTTCCTGACCATGGTACTGACCTTAATCAGCGTCAGCTTTACCGCCTACGCGTTTTCGCGCTTTCGCTTTAAGGGGCGTCAGAACGGTCTGATGCTGTTCCTGCTGCTGCAGATGATCCCCCAGTTCTCGGCGCTGATTGCTATCTTCGTGCTGTCGCAGTTGCTGGGCCTTATCAATAGCCATCTGGCGCTGGTGCTGATCTACGTGGGCGGCATGATCCCGATGAACACTTACCTGATGAAAGGCTACCTCGATGCCATCCCGAAAGATCTGGATGAATCCGCGCGCATGGACGGGGCCAGTAATTTCCGGATTTTCATCGAAATTATCATGCCGCTTTCGAAGCCGATTGTGGCGGTGGTGGCGCTGTTCTCCTTCACCGGGCCGCTGGGGGATTTCATCCTCTCCAGCACCATTTTGCGCACCCCGGACAAATACACCTTACCCATCGGGCTTTATAACCTGGTGGCGCAAAAAATGGGTGCCAGCTACACCACCTACGCGGCAGGCGCGGTCCTGATTGCGGTGCCGGTGGCGATCCTCTACCTGGCGTTACAAAAATACTTCGTCTCCGGCCTGACCTCCGGGAGTACCAAAGGATAACCATGAAAAGACTCAAACCCGCTTTGCTCGCCGTTTGCCTCTCATGTGGCCTTGCCGCGAGTGCTTTTGCTGCCGACGCGGTGAAAACGCGTCCGTTTAACGCCATGCCTGCAGATTTTATTAAGGGGGCGGATATTTCGACCCTACTGGAAGCCGAACAACAGGGCGCGAAATTCTATAACCAGAACGGCCAGCAGCAGGATGCGATTGCGATCCTGAAGGCCAACGGCGTGAACTATGTACGCCTGCGCCTGTGGGTTGATCCACAGGATGCGAGCGGCAAGATCTATGGCGGTGGCAGTAACAACCTGGAAAACACGATTGCGCTGGCGAAGCGCGTGAAGGCGCTGGGCCTGAAGCTGCTGCTCGATTTCCACTACAGCGATTTCTGGACCGATCCGGGCAAACAGTTCAAGCCGAAAGCCTGGGAGAAGATGGACTACCCGCAGCTTAAAACGGCGATCCATGACTACACCCGCGACACCATCGCCCGCTTTAAGCAAGAGGGCGTACTGCCGGACATGGTGCAAATCGGTAACGAAATCAACGGCGGCATGCTGTGGCCGGAAGGCAAAAGCTGGGGGCAGGGCGGCGGCGAGTTTGACCGTCTGGCCGGACTGCTCAACGCCGCGATTGGCGGGCTAAAAGAGAATCTGACCGGCGGCGAGCAGGTGAAAATCATGCTGCACCTGGCCGAAGGGACTAAAAATGACACCTTCCGCTGGTGGTTTGACGAAATCGCGAAGCGCGGCGTGCCATTCGATATCATCGGCCTGTCAATGTACACCTACTGGAACGGCCCGATTAGCGCGCTGAAGGCCAATATGGATGACATCAGCAGGCGCTATAACAAAGACGTGATTGTGGTGGAAGCGGCATACGGCTATACGCTGGACAACTGCGATAACGCTGAGAACAGCTTCCAGGCGAAAGAAGAAAAAGACGGCGGCTATCCGGGTACCGTTCAGGGCCAGTACGATTATATTCACGATTTAATGCAGTCCGTTATTGATGTTCCGGACCACCGTGGCAAAGGCATTTTTTATTGGGAGCCGACCTGGATTGCCGTACCGGGCACCACGTGGGCGACCAAAGCCGGCATGAAATATATCCATGACGAATGGAAAGAGGGGAATGCCCGCGAGAATCAGGCGTTATTTGATTGCCAGGGAAAAGTGCTGCCATCAATAACGGTATTTAAATAATTTTTATCTTCATTCAGGACGTTTTTAATATGAATAAATTTGCGCCTTTAAGCCCAAAGGTCGCGGCGTTATTGCATGGCGCCGACTATAACCCGGAGCAATGGGAGAATTATCCCGGTATTATTGAAAAAGATATTGCCATGATGCAGCAGGCAAAATGTAATGTGATGTCGGTGGGCATATTTAGCTGGGCAAAGCTGGAGCCGCGTGAAGGGGAATATGATTTTGCGTGGCTGGATAATATTATTGAAAAACTGTATGCGGCAGGTATTCATATTTTCCTTGCTACGCCAAGCGGCGCGCGTCCGGCGTGGATGTCGCAAAAATACCCTGAGGTGCTGCGCGTCGGGCGCAACCGCGTGCCCGCGCTGCACGGAGGCCGGCATAACCACTGCATGTCATCGCCAGTGTACCGTGAGAAGACATTCACCATTAACCGCCTGCTGGCGGAGCGTTATTCACACCATCCGGCGGTACTGGGCTGGCATATCTCTAATGAATACGGCGGCGAATGTCACTGTCACCTGTGTCAGGCACGTTTTCGCGACTGGCTGAAGGCGCGCTATAAAACCCTGGACGCGCTGAACCACGCGTGGTGGAGCACCTTCTGGAGCCACACCTACACCGACTGGTCGCAGATAGAGTCCCCCGCGCCGCAGGGAGAAGTGTCGATTCACGGCCTCAACCTCGACTGGCGTCGCTTCAATACCGCACAGGTGACTGATTTCTGCCGCCATGAAGTGGCCCCGCTAAAAGTAGCGAATGCGGAACTGCCGGTAACCACCAACTTTATGGAGTATTTCTACGACTACGACTACTGGCAGCTTGCGAAGGCGATCGACTTTATCTCCTGGGACAGCTATCCGATGTGGCACAAGGAGAAAGACGAAACGGCGCTCGCCTGCTACACCGCCATGTATCACGACATGATGCGTAGCCTGAAGGGCGGTAAGCCCTTCGTGCTGATGGAGTCGACGCCGAGCACCACCAACTGGCAGCCAACCAGCAAGCTGAAAAAGCCGGGGATGCATATTCTCTCGTCAATGCAGGCGGTGGCGCACGGAGCGGATTCGGTGCAGTACTTCCAGTGGCGTAAAAGCCGCGGGTCGGTGGAGAAATTCCACGGCGCGGTTATCGACCACGTGGGTCATCTGGATACCCGCGTCGGGCGTGAAGTGACGCGCCTGGGCGAGATGCTGGCACGCCTGCCGGAGGTCGCAGGTTGCCGTACCGAGGCCCGGGTGGCGATTGTCTTCGACCAGCAAAACCGCTGGGCGCTGGATGATGCCGAAGGTCCGCGCAATATGGGAATGGAGTACGAAAAAACCGTCAACGAGCACTATCGTCCGTTCTGGGAAAAAGGCATTGCGGTGGATGTCATTGACGCTGACGGCGATCTGAGCGACTACGCGCTGGTGGTTGCCCCCATGCTTTATATGGTACGCGAAGGGTTTGCCGAGCGGGCAGAAGCCTTTGTGGCTAATGGCGGGCATCTGGTGACGACCTACTGGACCGGCGTGGTGGATGAGACCGATCTCTGTCATCTGGGCGGTTTCCCTGGCCCGCTGCGCAAGCTTCTGGGCATCTGGGCGGAAGAGATCGAGTGTCTGGGCGAGGGGGAGCGCAACCTGATTCAGGGGCTGGCAGGCAACGCGGCGGGTTTGCAGGGGCCGTATCAGGTGCGACATTTATGCGAGCTGATCCACGCTGAGTCCGCACAGGTGCTGGCGACCTACCGCGATGATTTCTACGCAGGTCGCCCTGCGGTAACGGTCAACCGCGTCGGTAAAGGCAAGGCGTGGCATGTCGCTTCACGTAACGATCTGCCGTTCCAGCGCGATTTCTTCGCCGGAATTATCAACGAGCTGGCACTACCGCGCGCCATCGAGGGTGAGCTCCCGCCGGGCGTGGTTGCCACGGCACGCACGGATGGCGAAACCACCTGGGTGTTTGTGCAGAACTACACGGCACAGCAGCAGTACATCACGCTGCCACAGGGGTATACCGACTGCATGACAGACGCCGCTGCTGCGGGCGATACCGCTCTGCTGCCCTGGGACTGTCGTGTGCTCAGGCGTAAAGCGTAGTTGATTTTCTCCCTCTCCCTGTGGGAGAGGGCTGGGGTGAGGGCATCAGACCGCACCGTCCGGGCAAAAAGGCACAGAACGCCTGCTCCACGAGCAGGCATTTTTTTATCTGCATATAATGAGGCGTATTATGGACAGTCAAATTACCCAGCGTTTAATTCCCGCGTTTGGCGGCGACGATAATATCGAACACGTCGAAGCCTGTATTACCCGCCTGCGCGTGACGGTAAAAGATTTAAATAAAGTTGACTCTGAGGCGTTACAGAATGAAGGGGCGCTGGGGGTAATTATTATTGGCCAGCAGGTGCATGCCATATTTGGCAGGCAGTCTGATGCCTTACGTCAGTTATTAGATGAACATTTTAATCAATAAATAAAAAAAGGGATAGCCAAAATAATGGCTATCCCGAAACAGGCGAATAAACTGCCAGTTGTTGGAGATACAATAACGATTAACGCATTTTAGAAATAAATATTACCACCAGGCTTCAACCTGCACGCCGAAGTTCCAGGTATTACTGGCGGTGCCGTCTTCGAAGGATTTCCCATGTTCGGAATCATTCAGATAAGAGGCAAACACGCGTAGCTCGGGACGTGACATAAAATCAGGTCCGTCCGCCAGACCTAAGGCGATCGTGTACTTCTCACCGCTCTGCTTGTAGTTTGAACCGTCGGTATAGGTATCTTTCTGGTAGAACCCGCCCACTTCACCAATCAGACGCACATATTCGGTGAACTGATACTGCGCGCGGCCCACCAACGAAATCAGGCGCGATTTATCGGTATACTGCGTGGTGTCATCCGCCGAGCCCCAGGTCAGGACGTGGTTAAAGGAGAGCTTATCGGTAATGGGAATTAAGCCGGTATTAATCACGCGGTAGCCGCTGGCATCGTTCACATAGTTCCACATGTCGTACCAGCCGCCCCCCTGGGAAACCATGTTCTGCGCCAGACCTTTGTTGGCATACTGCAGCACCAGCTTGTTATAGCCGCCCAGCATGTCCTGGCTGATCTCTCCGGTTACCATCACGCCGTTGTCGGCCTCGTACAGCCCGCCATACTCTTTCTGTTTGTTGGTCGGGTTTGGCATGGCATAGTCAATACCCACTTCCGTCCACGCGCCTGCCCACGGTTTCCAGCCCGCATAGCGGAGATCGATATAATTAATGTTCACGTCGTTATCACCGTCAACGCGGTAGTCCACGTCGTTGGCATCGCCGCGGATCCAGGCCACAGAGACCGCGCCAGGGCCGAGCGTATAGTTTTCAATACCTGCACCGGATCCCGAGATGTTCCAGTATTTGGTGTCAATGATGTGCAGATCATGACGCTGGTAATAGCGCTTCCCACCCCAGATAACCGCATTCGGATCGCCCGGGATCAACCCCTTGATCTGCAGGTTAAGCTGACGCAGGCCAAACTGAGCGTCGTCGCCAAAGGTGGTTTCGTTATCGTTAGAGCCGTCAGACACCATGCTCACCATGCTGTCGAGATAAAAGCTCACGTCGTTCTTTTTGTAGACCTCAGAGCCCAGTTCCAGCTCGCCGTAGGTATCGGCTTCGTTACCCAGACGGCCTATTTTATTCTTCTGCCACTCCTCCATCCCACCATCCCGTGAGACGCCCACGCCGGAGCGAAGATAGCCATGAAAATCAATCGGTACTGAAGACGCAGCAAACAGCGATGGAGACGCTAACGCGGCAGCCAGCGCAACGGATACAGAGCGGATCGTCGTGTTCATTGTTACCCTCTTATTGTTTTGTAATACGTTCACAAATCCGCTGTCATAAAATGCCTAAACCTTCTGGCTGGCAATTGAACGATCCTAAATGTGTGATTAACTGCAAATAAAATAGACAATTTTGTTACGAGTGATGAGCTGTGCCACAAATTATGGCATTGTGAACGTAATACTTTTTGATGGTGTTATGTCTGCGAGGTGAGGGCAGTGAGCGTTTTTTTACAGCGCCCCTGTTACAATCATCGCATAACAACATAAGGAACCGGACCATGAAGTCGAAAAGCGCAACGTTAGAGGACGTCGCACGCCATGCAGGCGTCTCCTATCAGACCGTGTCCAGGGTACTGAATAAATCTGCCAATGTATCCGAGGCCACGCGCCACAAGGTTGAGAAATCCATAGAGTTATTGCGGTATGTGCCGAATCGCCTGGCCCAGCAACTGGTAGGCAAGCAGAGCCAGACCGTCGGGCTGGTGACCATTTCACTGGCTTTGCACGCGCCTTCTCAGGTGGCGGCAGCGGTAAAACGCTATGCGAACGTGGAGGGATACCAGGTACTGATCTCGATGATAGATGAGAACGTCAACCAAAGTATTCAGGACTCTATCAACGAACTGAAGTCCCAGCTGGTGAGCAAGGTGATCATTAACGTGCCTCTGGAGGCCGAAGAGGCGCAGAAAATCGCCACCGACAACGACGATATCGTCTGTCTTTTCCTGGATGTCGACCCGTACAGTTCTGTGTTTAACGTTTCGTTTAACCCGGCGGATGGGACCCGCGCCAGCGTTAAATACCTTTACGAGCTGGGCCATCGCGACATCGCCCTGCTGGCGGGGCCGGAGTCCTCTGTGTCGGCACAGTTGAGGCTAAAAAGCTGGATCGAAACCCTGAAGGGTTACGGGCTGGAGCCCGCTTCGGTGATCCGCGGCAACTGGGATGCGCAGAGCGGGTATGCCGGTGCGCTGCAGATGTTGCGCGAAACGCCGCAGTTTTCCGCCGTACTGGTGGCCAACGACCAGATGGCGCTGGGCGTACTGAGCGCCTTCCACCAGCAGCAGATTTCCATTCCTGGCGAGAAGTCGGTGATTGGCTACGATGATACCTACGAAAGCTCGTTCTTCTACCCGGCGCTGACGACGGTCTCACTGGATTTAGATCTGCAGGGCAAAGAGGCGGTGCGCCGCATTCTGGACAGCGGCGAAGAGAGTGCCCTGCGCATGTCCTCGATTTTACCTGCCCGTCTGGTGGTGCGACAGTCCACCGGGCCGAAAGGGGAGAAGGGAAAAAACCTCCAGGCGCTGGCCCAGCAGCTGCGCGAGATTGCGCATCAACTGGGTGATGTGTAGCGGAGTGAGCACCTCAATCACAGGAAAGAGGTGCTCGTAAGATTACTCCAGCCCCAGCGTATACTGGGCGATTTTGAAGTAGATAATCAGCCCGGTACCGTCGATAAGCGTCGCGATAAACGGCGCGGAGACGACGGCCGGGTCAATGCCGCAGCGCTTGAGTACCATGGGAATAACGGACGAGACTATGGCGCTCCACAGCGTAATGCACACCAGCGTCAGGCTGACGATAAGGGTAATTTCCAGCCCAATCCCCATCATCCATGCGCGGATGCACCCGGCAATACCGAGCGTGACGGCAATCATCAGTGAGGTGGTCATCTCTTTGCAAAGTACGCGACCGACATCGCGCAGATGCACTTCACCCAGCGCCATGGCGCGCACCAGCGTGGAGGTGATCTGCGTTCCGCTGTTCCCGCCGGTGCCAATCAGCAGCGGGATAAAAAATGCCAGCGCAATGGCGGACTCCAGCGCCTCTTCAAAGTGCTGGATCACCGAGCTGGTGTAGGCTTCCGCGACAAACAGCAGCAGCAGCCAGACGGAGCGTTTTTTCCACAGGCTGAAGGCGCTGGTCTCCAGATAGGGCTTTTCCAGCGGCAGCGTGGCCCCCTGGCGCTGGGCATCTTCGGTGACATCGTCTTCCAGCAGGTGAGCCATTTCGCGCTCGGTGAGGCAGCCAACCAGCTTGCCGTGGGTGACCACGGGCACCACATCCGCACCGCTGTGAGCCAGCAGTCCGGCGACATCGGCCCGCTCATCTTCCGGTTTGACCTGCAGAAATTGCGACAGCATCAGCGATTTTACCGGCTGCACGGTATCGGTGGTTTGCAGCAATTTGCGTACCGCAATCATGCCTGCCAGGCGACCCTGATCTTCAATGAAAATATGCGACGGAATATCATCGTCTTTTAATTTTTCGAAAAACTGCTCGCGCGCCAGCGCCACGCATAATGAAATATCGAGGACAATAAAATCGGTATTCATATATTGCGCGATGGCGCTGTCATTGAATACCGGGTTCTGGTTGTGAATAGCGTAAGACATAGTGAATTCCCTTTGAATAAAAAATCTCTCAGGGGCGAGCAAGACAGGGCATGTCGAAGAGGAGATCCCCACGTCCTGGGTTCAGCACTGTACACCGTATCCCGTAAGGGAAGTTATACTGACAAAGCCTTGATTCGACAGTGCCTGTTTTACCCTGTGCGGGTTCTCTCGAACCTGCCAGAGCGATAACGTGTATTTGTACAGGAGCCTCGCCATAACGAGATCGTTGTAAACCAGCGGGATAATACGCTTATTTTATTTTCCCGCTCTGGAATTTAAAAAATGTTTAGGGAATGTTTATGTATTCATTATTCATGACGCGTTGAGCCTTTATTTAAACTTGTTCGACTTTAATGGCAGGGTAAATATTCACGAGGAGAGCAAGGTGGCGTGGTTTGACAATCTGCTCAATCATTTTGCGCATTATCCGACGCATCTCTTTGCGCTGCTCTTCGTGCTGGCTTTGAGTAAATCCACGGTGCTGATCTCCTCCGTGCTGCCGCCCGCCTCGGTGATGTTGCTGACCGGGATCACCGTCAGCCAGGCGAGCCTGCATCCGGCGTTGACGTGGCTGGCGGTGGTAATGGGGGCCACGCTCGGTTCGCTGCTGAACTATCATATCGGTCAGTTGATGGGGCATACGCGGCTGGTGACGCGCATTACCACAAAACATGCCGATACATTTTTGCGGGTGCAGCATCAGCTACAGAAAAACGGCGTGCTGGTGCTCTTCACCGCCCGTTTTCTGGCGGTACTGCGCTATATCGTGCCGCTGGCGGCGGGCATGCTCAGGCTCAACCGGGTGAAGGTTTACGCGGTCAGCCTGTTTTCTGCCGCCGTCTGGGCGGCGCTGTATGTCGGCATTGTCACCGGCATCAGCGCCTTTTGAGTTACAAGCTTCCCATTCCGCCGTCCACCAGCAGTTCCGTTCCTACCGTGTAGCTGGATTCGTCGGAGGCCAGATAGAGCGCGGCTTTTGCCAGCTCCGTCGTCGAGCCCATTCTACCCAGCGGCACAAGCTTGATGATCTCCGCCATCATCGCGTTAAGCGTTTCTTCGCTTAAGCCCGTTTTCGTAAAGGCCGGGGTTTCTACCGGGCCGGGGCTCAGACCGTTAACGCGAATGCCGCGCGGCAACAGCTCTGCCGACAGTGTGCGTGCCAGCGACAGCAGGGCGGCCTTGCTCGCGGCATACACGCTGCTGGTGGGCAGGCCGATGCGCGCGCTTACGGAGCCGCACAGGATCACCGAGGACGGATTATTCAGCAGCGGCAGCAGCGCCTGAATTAAAAAGAACGGTCCCTTCAGGTTGATGCCCATCAGACGATCCCAGGCCTCTTCCTGCCACGCTTCCAGCGGTGCGTGCGTCACGTCGCCGGCGTTGAGAAACACCGCGTCCAGGCGTGGCCAGCGGGCGGCAAGCGTCTCCGCCAGCGCTTTTTGCGAAGCAATATCTCCCGCATCGGTCGGGATCACCCAGGCCTTATCGCCCAGAATGCGCTCTGCTTCGGCGAGCGTTTCCGGGTTACGACCGGTGACGGCGACATGCGCCCCTTCGGCGAGAAACACCTGCGCAGTGGCAAGGCCAATGCCGCTGGTTCCGCCGGTAATCAGCGTATATTTACCTGCTAAACGACCCATGTTCTTCTCCTGAAATGTCTCTGGAGAAAGCACTATAGAAACGTTAGTATCGAAAGGAAACCAGGTACCAATTGGATACTAATGCGGCAAGAGGTGTGCTATGGCGGAATTGCTCGATATACGTTGTGAAAAAAATTCTGAGGTTTATGTCTGCCCGATGACGCAGTTTGTGAACCTGATTTCCGGGAAGTGGGCGATCCCTGTTCTTTATCGCCTGATTATCCTCAATGCGCCGGTACGCTTTGGCGATCTGCTGCGCGCTACCGCCCCCATCACGCAAAAAGAACTCACGAAGCAGCTCAGGCTGTTCGAACAGCGCGGGCTGGTGTCGCGCACGGTTTACCCGGAGATCCCACCGCGCGTGGAGTACCAGATCACGGGGCTGGGGTTGACCCTGCAAGGGGCGCTCTCGCCGCTGGCCGCCTGGATGAGTGAGTACGGCGACCAGCTTGAGCGTTAGCCTACTGTTTTACATAGCGCGGCGCCGGGATGCCGGTGCGGGCGCTGTTAAACAGTTCCAGACGTGCCGTTTCGTAGCGATCCCACAGGCTGGCATCATGCATTGGCGGAATGGTAATCAGCTCGCCCTGATCCAGACCCGCCAGCGAAGCATCCACCATATCGTCAGTGGTCATCACCGAGCCTTCCGGCAGATCGTTCACCGTCACACCGGAATGCTGCCAGATTTCTGTTGCCGTCGCGGCGGGTAACACGGCCTGAATACGCAGGTTGCTGTCGGCAAACTCCTCCTGTAACCCACGGGTAAAGCTGAGCACCCAGGCTTTGGTGGCGCTGTACAGCGCGCTGCCTGCACGCACGTGCAGGGACAACACCGAGGCGATATTGATAAGCGTACCGTGGTTATTCTGCGCCAGGCGCGGCAGGATCGCATAGGTCAGGCGCATCAGCGCCGTGGTATTGAGGGTGTTAATGGCCTGATGCTGGGCCACATCGCCCGCGAGGAACGGCGCCATCTGCGCGGTGCCGGCGTTGTTAACCAGCGCATCAATGGCGGTATTGCTACGCAGTTCGTCTTCTACCGCGCGGATCCCGGTTTCATCGGTGAGATCGGCCACCAGAATATCGACGGTCACGCCATAGCGCGCGCGCAGGTCGGCGGCGAGGGTTTGCAGCCGATCCTCGCGGCGGGCGACCAGGACCAGGTTAGCGCCGCGCGCGGCAAGGCGATCGGCATAGACGGCACCAATCCCGGAAGAGGCACCCGTAATCAGGGCGGTAGTGATTTGCGTAGTCATCGTGTGTTACCTCAAAGCAAAGTGGGTTATTTGGTTTCAATATGAAACTGAATTCACTGTCTGCTATTTGGTTTTATAATGCAACTGTATTGGTGGTCATTTTGTGCTTTTGCCGTCGGGAACGATCAGGAGGGGAGTTTGGCCACGATCTCTTCAGGCGTAAGTTCGCGGCCATCATCGGCGATAAGCAGCAGTTTACGCAGCGGTTTGCGCTGTTCGCTATCAACGAGAACGGTGCCGCATTCGTTTTCTGCGAACAAAAATTCATTGCCCCACTGGGACAGGGCAACCAGCACTGTCTGGAGTGCGCGTCCCTTGTCGGTGAGAACGTATTCCTGCCAGGCGCTGCCGTCGGAGGCGGGCTGGAGCCGGAGGATGCCTTCATCGACCAGCAGTTTTAGCCGCGCGGTCAGCATGTTTTTCGCGATACCGAGGCTTTTCTGGAACTCGCCGAAGCGATTAATCCCGCGCAATGCGTCGCGAACAATCAGCAGCGACCACCAGTCGCCGATGATATCCAGCGAACGGGCGACAGGGCAGGTACTCTCTTCAAGACGGGTGCGTTTCACAGGCAAATCTCCGGGCGTATGTAGTTTTATTATAAAACTAATCTGCTCACCGGGTAAGCGTGTTATTCATCAGTTTGAGAAATGCTTCCCGGAAAATTGTCACGGATCTGTCACACTGAACGCGACATTTTAAAACGAGTGAGGAATTAGGGATGAGAAAAGCACTACTTGCGGTGGCCGTGGCCGGTCTCTTTTCAGCAGCCTCCGGGGTGCAGGCGCAAGAGACGCCGGAAGGGTATCAGCTGGAGCAAGTTTTAATTATGAGCCGTCACAACCTGCGCGCACCGCTCGCCAATAACGGCAGCGTGCTGGAGCAGTCCACGCCAAAGCAATGGCCTGAATGGGAAGTGCCGGGCGGTCAGCTCACCACCAAAGGTGGCGTGCTGGAGGTTTACATGGGGCACTACATGCGCGAGTGGCTGGCCCAGCAGGGGATGGTGAAGACGGGAGAATGTCCACCGGCGGAGAGCGTTTATGCTTACGCCAACAGCCTGCAGCGCACCGTAGCCACCGCGCAGTTCTTCATTACCGGGGCTTTCCCGGGCTGCGACGTGCCTGTGCACCATCAGGACAAAATGGGCACCATGGACCCAACCTTTAATCCGGTAATTACCGATAACTCGCCGGAATTCCGCGAAAAAGCGCTTAAGGCGATGGAGTCCGAGCGGCAGAAAATGCAGCTTGGCGAAAGCTATAAGCTGCTGGAGCAGATGACGAACTACGCCGATTCACCGTCATGCAAAGAGAAAAAAGTCTGTTCACTGGCAGACGCGAAAGATACCTTCAGCGCCGACTACGAAAAAGAACCGGGCGTTTCCGGGCCGCTGAAAGTGGGCAACTCGCTGGTGGATGCGTTCACGCTGCAGTATTACGAAGGCTTCCCGGCCGACCAGGTGGCCTGGGGAGAGATTAAAACCGACCAGCAGTGGCGCGTATTGTCGAAGCTGAAAAACGGATATCAGGACTCGCTGTTTACCTCAACCGAGGTGGCGCAAAACGTCGCCAAACCGCTGGTGAAGTATATCGATAACGCCCTGGTGACCGATCAGGCAAAAGCGCCGAAAATCACCCTGCTGGTGGGGCATGACTCCAACATTGCCTCTCTGCTGACGGCGCTGGACTTCAAGCCGTACCAGCTGCATGACCAGCAGGAGCGCACCCCAATCGGCGGCAAAATTGTCTTCCAGCGCTGGCACGACAAAAACGCCAACCGCGAGCTGATGAAAATTGAGTATGTGTATCAGAGCTCAGAGCAGCTGCGTAACGCCAGCGTGCTGTCGCTGCAGTCTCCGGCGCAGCGCGTGACGCTGGAACTGAAGGGGTGTCCGGTGGATGCGAACGGTTTTTGCCCGATCGATAAATTTAATACGGTGATGAACGACGCGGCGAAATAAGATAGTCCCCCCGCGCAGGCGGGGGGAAACGCTCAGACGTTTTTACGTTCGATGGTTTGCTCACCCCAGAAGAGCGAGTCTTTGTCCGTTTTTTCGAAGGCGCGTACCAGCACTTCATCATTGCCTTCTTCCCAAATCTGCTCTGCCAGTTTTTCATCGTATTTCGCGACTTCAAAAATGGCTTCGGCGATCTCCGGAGAGGTATTGCGTAAACTTGCCCATTCGCCCACGTGGTGAGCTTTGGATTCTTGAGTTGGCATGCTTGTCCTCCTGTTGAGTTAGCCGTTCAGTTTTTTGGCCAGACCCGCGACATATTCACCCTGATAGCGGGCGATAGCGAGCTCTTCGTTGCTCGGCTGTCGGGATCCATCGCCACCGGCAATGGTGGTTGCACCGTAAGGTGTGCCGCCACGTACCTGAGAGACATCAAACAGTTCCTGCGCGCCATAGCCAATCGGTACAATCACCATCCCATGATGAGCAAGGGTAGTCCAGGTTGAGGTAATCGTCTGTTCCTGGCCTCCGCCGGTCCCGGTGGAGCTGAACACACTGGCGAGTTTGCCGTACAGCGCGCCAGAGGCCCACAGCCCGCCCGTCTGATCGAGGAAGGTGCGCATCTGGCCCGACATATTGCCAAAACGGGTGGGGGTGCCGAAGATAATGGCGTCGTAATCCGCCAGCTCCTGAGGCGTGGCGACCGGCGCATTCTGGGTTTTTCCTCCGGCTTTGGCGAACGCTTCTGCCTGCATGGTTTCCGGTACGCGTTTTACCACAACCTCCACGCCGTCCACTTTGTTTGCACCTTCTGCTACCGCGTGAGCCATGGTTTCAATGTGTCCATACATGGAATAATAGAGCACCAGAACTTTAGCCATTTTGCATCACTCCTCGTTTGTTTTTTCTGACAGCGAATCGCTGCGTTCATTTAAAGATATGACATCACAGCCAGACTGCAAAAATGAACGGCATTTCTTTGATTTATAACAATATGCTGACCATCGCGGCTTGTAGCAAAATGAAACATTTTTACCGCCGACGATTTTTGAAATGATAAGAAAGGCTTATGAATGACCGCCGCGTTTTCTCACCCAAAAGACTGAGATCTTGTTGCAGAATATTAACTACAGCTTGCCGGATACCCTCAGTCCACTAAGCTTAGTTTCACGCGGCACAGATAAAGGCGCTGTCCTTTAGCCGCGAGGTGAAAGAATCCTCTTTTACTGAATGCAATATGATGTCTAATGTTTCACATACTGGAGGTTAGAGATGGCAAACCATCGTGGTGGTTCAGGTAATTTCGCCGAAGATCGTGAAAGAGCATCAGAAGCAGGCCGTAAAGGTGGCCAGCATAGCGGGGGTAATTTTAAAAATGACCCTCAGCGCGCATCTGAGGCTGGCAAAAAAGGGGGTAAAAACAGCCATGGCGGCAATAAGTAAGTCGCCGGGTTGAAAGACCTCTGCCGCCGGGTTCTCCCGGCGGTTTTTTTATTTCTGTAACATTGAACTGCAATCAAAGGCATCGCACACTAGTCCCTTCATTCTACGTTCTGGTGCCTCATGTCTGTTTCTCGTTTTACCTTCTCCGTCAAACCTCAGGAAGCGATCCTCATTCTGATCACCATGTTCTGGGGCGGAACCTTTCTCGCCGTCCAGTATGCGGTCACCCTGAGCGATCCGTTCTTCTTTGTCGGCCTGCGTTTTGCGACAGCAGCGATTGCCGTGGGGTTGATCTCGTTGAAAACCCTGCGCGGGCTGACCCTGCAGGAGCTCAAGGCCGGGGTGGCGATTGGCGTGGCGATCGCCATGGGCTATAGCCTGCAGACGTGGGGGTTACAGTCAATCTCCAGCAGTAAATCGGCCTTTATCACCGCCATGTATGTGCCGCTGGTGCCGTTATTGCAATGGCTGTGTCTGGGACGCCTGCCGGGTGTGATGTCCTGCATTGGTATTGTGCTGGCTTTTATCGGCCTGATTTTGCTGGCCGGGCCGGAAAATAACCTGCTGGCACTGGGGCCGGGCGAGATCATTACCCTGGTGGGAGCCATTGCGATTGCCGCGGAAATTATCCTCATTAGCGCCTGGGCCGGGAAGGTCGACGTTAAGCGCGTCACGGTGGTACAGCTTGCCACAGCGTCGCTGGTGGCGTTCGCGACGATGGTTCCGGCAGGGGAGTCGGTTCCGCCGATGTCTGCCGGGCTGGTGGTGGTGGCACTGGGACTGGGTATTTTCAGCGCCATTATTCAGGTGACCATGAACTGGGCACAGCGCAGCGTGTCGCCGACGCGGGCGACGGTGATCTACACCGGGGAGCCGGTCTGGGCGGGGATTTTTGGACGCATTGCCGGAGAGCGCTTACCGCTGCTGGCGCTGGTCGGCGCGGCGTTTATCGTTGTTGGGGTGCTGGTGAGTGAGCTAAAGCTCAAAAAACGACGTAAGGCGATTGCCGGGTAAGCGCAGCGTCACCCGGCAAGTAAGGGGCCTTTATATCAGGTGGAGGGGGTGATGGCTTCCCCTTGCGCTTCATCCCCTTTCCGGCGGCTCAGCAGGGCATTAAGCAGGATCGCCCCAAAGGTCGCCGTACCAATCCCGCCAACCGTAAATCCGCCCAGCGTCAGGGCAAAATCACCTGCACCAAGCACCAGCGTGACCGCCACCATAATCAGGTTACTGTTCTGGCTGAGATCGACGCGATGCTGTACCCAGATGCGCGCTCCCGCCACGGCAATCAAGCCGAACACCACAATTGATGCGCCGCCGATGACCGGCGAGGGAATGGTGTGGATCAGCGCACCAAATTTTGGTGAGAAGCCGAGCAGCATCGCCATGACCGCCGCCGCCACGAACACCAGCGTGGAGTAGACTTTCGTTACCGCCATCACGCCAATGTTCTCGGCGTAGGTGGTGACACCGCTGCCGCCCACCGAACCGGAGAGCATCGTCGCCAGGCCATCCCCGACAAACGCGCGCCCCATATACGGATCCATACTGCGCCCGGTCATGCCCGCCACGGCCTTCAGGTGCCCTAAGTTCTCCGCCACCAGGATCACCGCGACAGGGGCGATAAGCATCATCGCCTGCGTGTTAAAGGTTGGCGACGTGATCTGCGGCAGGCCGAACCAGGCAGCCTGATGGAGCAGGGTAAAGTCGACAGGCTTGCCGAAACCAAAGACATTGGCCAGCAGGGCGTAGATCAGACAGGCCACAATCAGCCCGACCAGAATCAGCAGACGCTGAACCATGCCGCGGGTGAATACCGCCACCAGACCGATACACAGCACGGTGATCACCGCCATCCAGCTCTCAAACGGCGAGCCGGAGACACTCTTCACGGCAATTGGCGCCAGGTTCAGGCCAATCGCCATCACCACCGCACCGGTAACCACTGGCGGCATCATTCGCTCGATCCACCGGGTTCCGATCTTCATCACCACGACGCCAATCAGGGTATAGACAAGACCACAGGCGATAATGCCGCCGAGGGCGACGCTCAGGTTGGGGTTGATCCCCTGACCGTTAAACCCGGTGGTGGCGATGACCACGCCGACAAAGGCGGCGCTGGAGCCCAGATAGCTGGGCACGCGCCCGCCGGTGACAAAAAAGAACAGCAGGGTGCCAATACCCGACATCAGAATGGAGAGATTGGGGTCAAGGCCCATCAGCATCGGCATCAGCACCGTTGCACCAAACATGGCGACCGCGTGCTGGACGCCCATCACCAGGGTTTGCCCGAGCGGGAGCCGTTCATCCGGCGCGACCACGCCAGGTTCTGTAGAGGTCGATTTCAACTGCCAGTGGGGAAATCCGAACATTGCCATGAGCTGCTTCCTTAAGAAGGGTTAACAGGCGGGTCGCATAAGCGCGTGGTAGCCGCGGTCAAACCACACCAGCCCCTGCGGGGCGGGGTGGCGGATAATGGACACGATGTCGCAAAACAGAATGTCGTGGGTGCCGACGCTGACCACCTGGCTGATACGGCAATCAAACGAGGCCAGCGCCTCCTCCAGACGCGGGCAGCCCGTCTCGCCCGTCTGCCAGCGGGCAGCGGCGAAGCGATCTTCCATCGGCGTTTTGCCGCCAAACAGGTTGGAGAGTGGCTCCTGTCCGGCGCTCAGGGTGTTGACGCACAGGGTGCGGTTTTCGCTAAACGTCGGCCAGACGGACGCGCCGCGGTTGAGACACACCAATAGCGTCGGGGGCGAGTCGGTGACGCTGCACACGGCGCTGGCGGTGAAGCCCGCTCTGCCAGCAGGGCCGTCGGTGGTGATGATATTGACCGCCGCGCCCACACAGGCCATGGCATCGCGAAAGGTTTGTTTATCGGGTGTCGTCATGATGGCTCCTTACGCCAGCCCGCAGGCATCTTCAAAGGCCAGGCGCGGCAGACGGCCGTAGAGTTTGCCCACATCGCCATAGCCGATATTGATCAGCAGATTGCTTTTCAGCAGCGTGCCGGTGAAAAAGGCTTCGTCGACTTTTTGCCGGTCAAAACCGGACATCGGGCCGGTGTCCAGCCCCAGGGCGCGACAGGCAAAGATGAGATAAGCGGCCTGCATGGAGCTGTTGCGAAAGGCGGTCTCTTCAGCGTGCGCGGGGCTGGTGGTAAACCAGCTCTTCGCATCCCCGTGCGGGAACAGTTCAGGCAGACGCTCATAAAATTCCGTGTCCCACGCCACAATCGCGGTGACCGGTGCGGTGAGGGTTTTCTCCAGGTTGCCGCTGGAGAGTGCGGGGCGCAGCTTCTCTTTACCCTCTGCGCTGCGCACAAACACAATGCGGGCCGGGGAACAGTTAGCGGAGGTAGGCCCCCATTTCATCAGGTCGTAGATCTCGCGCAGCGTCTCGTCGCTGACCGGTATGTCCAGCCAGCCGTTGTGGGTGCGTGCGCCGGTGAACAGTGAATCCAGCGCGGCAGAGGTAATGGCTTCGCTCATCGAAACTCCTTATAAAGCGGGTTCATGGCTGTGCAGCAGGCTGGCAAGCCCGTTAAGCAGCAGGGTATTAAACGTTTCCGGCTCGGTGACGTTGCAGGCATGGCCGCCCTGGCGCATCACCACGCTGTGGCTGTGCGGGAGCGCCGCCTGAAGCTCAGACGAGCAGACAGAGGGCACCAACAGGTCGTCGGCGGAACTGATAAGGTGTACCGGGCAGGTGATGCGGGCGGCATGGCGGCTAAAATCGGCCTTTTTCAGCGCGTTCAGCCTGCGCAGCAGATTGTTTTTGCCCTGAAAGTGTGCCAGCGCCAGTGCTTCTTCTGCCTCCAGACGCGGTGCGCGGGCGGCCATCCAGTCTGCCGGATAGAGAAATAGCGGCTGCGCTTCTACCCACGCCTGCGCGCCACCGGCATGCAGCAGCCGTTCGCGGATTTGAAAGCAGCGTCGGGTATGGGCATTCAGCGTCAGCCAGCCGTTGACGCACACCAGCGCTTTGAGCGCATCGGGGGTGTCGAGCGCCAGCTGCAGGCCGATCAGCGCCCCCAGCGCATGGCCGACCACACAGTAGCGGGTGATGCCGACCGCGGTCAGCGCCTGTGCCAGCTCACCGGCCATCTGCGCCAGGGTGTACTCTTCCGGCAGGGTGTCAGGGTTATTGCCGGTGCCACGCTGGTCGTAACAGACCACCTGATACTCCTGTTCCAGCGCGGCTAGCTGGGGTAACCAGTAGCTGCCGCCCCCGCCGAGTCCGGCAATCAGCACCACGACGGGCGCGCCGTCAAACGGGGGCGGTGAGACGGAGAGCTTCATGGCAGTCTCACTTTCCAATGTGCGCAACGGTGGCGATTTCAACCAGCGCGTCCGGCTTTACCAGCCCGCACTGAATGCAGAAGCGGGCCGGCTTATCGCCGGGGAAGAACTCCGCGTAGATCTCGTTAATCGCGGCGTAGTTTTTCCAGTCGGTGATAAAGATGCTGTTGAACGTCACATCCTCCATCGTGCCACCTGCGGTTTCGATCACGGTCTTGATCGTCTCCAGCACGTGGCGCGTTTGCGCCTTTGGGTCATTGATAAACACCACGTTGTTGTCTTTATCAAACGGCAGGGTGCCGGCGACGTACACCACGCCATCGGCGAGCGTACCGGGGACAAACGGCGCAATCGGCGTGCTGGTGCCCGGTGGAATAATCACGGATTTCGGCATCGTATGTCTCCTCAGGCGATACGGGCGAGCGGCGGATTCAGGGCGTCACAAAAATCGGCGACGTTACTGACCCAGCCAAAAAAGGTTTCGATATTGAACAGCGCCGCTTTCTGGGCAAATTCCGGCCCCGCCTGATGGGTGGCGTCTTCCAGCACCACACCGAAATACTCCAGGAAGAAGCCGTCGCGCAGGGTCGACTCCACGCAGACGTTGGTGGCAATGCCGGTAAAGACCAGATGACGAATGCCGCGGCTGCGCAGCAGGCTGTCGAGCGGGGTGTTGAAAAAGCCGCTGTAGCGCGGTTTGGGCAGCACGATATCGCCCGCCTCTGGCACCAGTTCATCCACCAGCTGATAATCCCAGCCGCCTTTCGCCAGCAGCTTGCCCTGCAGTTCGGGCCGTTTGCGCATGGTTTTCAGGGCGTTCGATTTGTGAAAATTGGGCGAGCCGGGGCCACCGGCTTCCACGTACTGATCGTCCCAGCCGTTCTGGAACCAGATGATGAGCATCCCGGCGGCGCGTGCGGCGGCAACGGCGGTTTTGATGTTCTCAATCACCGGCCGGGTGGCGGAGACGTCAAACCCTGCCAGATCCAGATAACCGCCGGGGCTGGCGTAGGCGTTTTGCATATCCACCACAATCAGCGCGCTCTGCTGTGGCGAAAAAGTGATGGCTTCCGGACGAGCGTTAAGGGTTGTCATTACGCCACCTCCCTGGTGATGGCAGGAATGTGGGCGCGACACTGCATCAGCGGCTGAATGCGCTCGCCGAAGGTCTCCACGCCGGTGAGGAAATCGTCGAAGGTCAGCAGCACGCCTTCCGCGCCGGGAACGGCGGCTACTTCGTCAAGCATTCTGGCGACGCTGGCATACGAGCCGACGAGCGTGCCCATGTTGATATTGACGGCAGAGGTCGGGTCGGCCATCTGGCGCACGTTGGTGTCTGCACCTGAACGGGTATCTTTCTGGCTCTGCTCGGTGAGCCAGCTCAGGGCGTCGTCGTCGGCCCCGTCCTTATAACACTCCCATCTGGCGCGCGCGGCCTCGTCAGTTTCGTCGGCAATGACCATAAACAGCACGTAAGATCCCACATCGCGCCCGGTTTTTTCGGCGGCCTCTTTCATACGTGCGGCGGTTGGGGCAAAAGCGGTGGGGGTGTTGACCCCTTTACCGAAACAGAAGTTGAAGTCGGCGTATTTTGCCGAGAATGCCATTCCCGCGTCGCTCTGTCCGGCGCAGATCACCTTCATGGGCACAGAAGGCTGCGGGCTGACGCGACAGTCGTTCATCGTGAAGTAGTCGCCTTTGAAATCGCTCTTACCGGTGCCCCACAGATCGCGCAGCACCTGCACGTATTCGGTGAGGTACTCATAACGGCGCGAGAAGTACTCATCTCCCGGCCAGAGCCCCATCTGGTCGTACTCCGGCTTTTGCCAGCCGGTGACCAGGTTAACGCCAAAGCGCCCCCCGGAGATGGAGTCGATCGTAGAGGCCATCCTCGCGACGATGGCCGGCGGCAGAGTGAGCGTGGCGGCGGTCGCGTAAATCTGAATCCGTGACGTCACCGCCGCCAGGCCAGCCATCAGGGTGAAGGACTCCAGATTGTGATCCCAGAATTCGGTTTTGCCGCCAAAGCCGCGCAGCTTGATCATCGAAAGTGCAAAGTCGAAATGGTAGTGCTCCGCTTTTTGCACGATGGCCTTGTTCAGCTCAAAGGTCGGCATGTATTGCGGGGCAGTGGTCGAGATAAGCCAGCCGTTGTTGCCGATGGGTACAAATACGCCAATTTTCATCACGAACCTCTCTTCACTACGTTGCAGGTGAACAGGGTTTTGCAAAGGGAGTGCCAGTTTTCAAAATGGCTTTGTTATTAATGTGTTAATCAATGGTTGGTGAATTGAGCGTGACAAAAGTGGACTAAATGGTCAAAAACATTGCACACAAAACAGGCATTCATGCGCGATGGGAGTGCAGGATGTCGTGGCGAGGCGGGGGTTTTGCTATGCTGTTGGCAACGCAGAATAAGGAGAGCGGGATGACACAAGGCGCAGTGAAAACAGCAGGTAAACGTTCGCAGGCGGTGAGCGCCAAAAAGCACGCCATCCTCAGTGCGGCGCTGGAGACCTTTTCACAGTTCGGCATTCACGGCACGCGCCTGGAACAGGTGGCGGAGCAGGCCGGGGTGTCCAAAACCAATCTGCTCTACTATTACCCGTCGAAAGAGGCGCTGTATGTGGCAGTAATGCAGCAGATCCTGGATATCTGGCTGGCGCCGCTAAAGGCCTTTCGTCAGGAGTTCGCCCCGCTGGTGGCGATCAAAGAGTACATCCGCCTGAAGCTGGAGGTCTCCCGTGATTATCCGCAGGCATCCCGGCTGTTCTGTCTGGAGATGCTGCAGGGCGCGCCGCTGCTGAAGGCAGAGCTGACGGGGGATTTAAAACAGCTGGTGGACGATAAATCCGCGATCATCGCCGGGTGGGTCGCCAGCGGCAAACTGGCACCTGTCGATCCGCAGCATCTGATCTTTATGATTTGGGCCGCCACCCAGCACTACGCTGACTTTGCGGCCCAGGTTGAAGCGGTAACCGGAAAGACGCTGCAGGACGAAGCGTTTTTCCAGAGCACTCTCGAAAACGTGCAGCGGATGATTATTGAAGGGATCCGCGTGCGCTAGTTTCCCTCTCCCTAACCCTCTCCCACGGGGAGAGGGGACTGTTCTGTGCTGTCTTTTCTCCCTCGCCCCTATGGGGTGAGGGGACAGCTTAAGTTGCCCTCTTCACACTGCATCAGCGAGGCCAGAAATGCCTCGCGTTCCACGGTTTTCTCTGTCAGGCACTGACTAATGATCATAGGCTGCACGCTGCCCCCCTCGGTACCGGAACCGATAAAGTTGCAGTCTGCATCGCGCAGGGCGATCCACGCCTGCTGCGCTTTTTTCAGCAGGTCACGCTGTGGGGCCGCCGCACGTTTGATGGCGGCCTGATAAGTCTGGTTGAGCTTTTTATCGGCAGCCTGGTATTGCTGCGCGCTACAGGTATTCAGTTCAAGCTGGGTGGTCGCTTTGTCGCACTCGTCGGCCAGCGCGCTGGCGCTGAGCAGCAGTGCTGCACCTGCGATAATAAATCGTTTCATACACTCCCCAATAAAATAAGGCTCCGTCTCCGGAGCCTTATTAGCACAGCGTTAGCCGATTGTCATCAGGCTGGCGTTACCCCCCGCCGCCGCGGTGTTGACGCTGAGCGAACGCTCCACGTACAGGCGCTCCAGCAGCAGGTTGGTTTCACCGCGGGCGAAGCCCTGCACCGAAACAATCGCCCCGCTGCGGGCCGCAACCTGCTCGCACAGTTCGCGCAGCTGATCGGAATCACCGTGGTAGATAACCGCGTCAAACGGCTGCGCAAGCAGGGCATCAGGCTTCGCAAAGTGAATGCGGGCAGACACCGCTTTCGGCAGTTGCTTCGCCAGATCGCGGTGCAGACCGTCTTCCGGCCACAGCACTTCACAGCCCGTTGCCATCGCGGCGGCCAGCTGAACCAGCGCATCCTGTTCGTTATCCGCCACGCACAGCACGCGTTCACGCGGCATCAGCGTCCAGGTGTTGCGTTCGCCGGTAGGACCCGGCAGCAGACGCTGCGTGCCAGCCTGCGCCAGCTCGCCGTACTGCTGTGCGACAGCGCGCAGCTCAGGACGTTTTTCCGCCCAGGTGATGAGTGCTTCCAGCGGCTGCGTCAGCACGGTTTTCAGCTGGACATCCACCGGATAGTCCGCGTCCTGGCGTGCCAGCGTCACGCCCAGCGCGCGCTCAGGACGGTTCGCCAGCAGACGGTACAGATAGAGTGGGCCACCCGCTTTAGGACCGGTGCCGGAGAGCCCCTCGCCGCCGAACGGCTGCACGCCCACGACCGCGCCAACCATGTTGCGGTTGACGTACAGGTTGCCCACTTTGGCGCTGCCGGTGACCTGGGCGATGGTTTCGTCGATACGGGTATGCACGCCGAGCGTCAGGCCATAGCCGGAGGCGTTGATCTGCTCAATCAATGCATTCAGGTTGTTACGGTTGTAACGCACCACGTGCAGGACCGGGCCGAAGACCTCTTTTTTCAGCTCGTCGAAGCTTGCCAGCTCGATAAGCGTAGGCGGCACAAAGGTGCCGGTCTGCCACTCGCGGGCATCTTCGCTGTTCTCGCGCACGGCCTGGAACACCGGACGGCCTTTGGCACGCATGGCCTGAATGTGGTTTTCAATATTCGCTTTGGCTTCCGCGTCGATCACCGGCCCGATATCGGTGGTGAGGCGGCCCGGGTTGCCCATGCGGCACTCGGCCATGGCACCACGCAGCATCTTCAGCGTGTGGTCGGCCACGTCGTCCTGCAGGCACAACACGCGCAGGGCGGAGCAGCGCTGACCTGCGCTGTCAAAGGCGGAGGCCAGCACGTCTACCACTACCTGCTCGGTGAGCGCGGAGGAGTCGACAATCATGGCGTTCATGCCGCCGGTTTCCGCGATGAGCGGCGTTGGGCGGCCCTGGGCATCCAGACGGGTGGCGATGTTACGCTGCAGCAGGGAGGCCACTTCGGTCGAACCGGTAAACATCACGCCACGCACGCGGTTATCCGCGGTGAGCTTCGCACCCACCGTTTCACCCCGGCCTGGCAGCAGCTGCACCACGCCCGCCGGTACGCCCGCTTCCAGCAGGATGTTAATCCCCTGAGCGGCAATCAGCGGGGTTTGCTCCGCCGGTTTGGCCAGCACGCTGTTGCCTGCGGCAAGCGCGGCGGCAATCTGGCCGGTGAAGATCGCCAGCGGGAAGTTCCACGGGCTGATACAGACCACAGGACCAAGCGGGCGGTGCGTTTCGTTATCGAAATCATCGCGTACCTGGCCTGCGTAGTAGTGCAGGAAGTCGACGGCTTCACGGACTTCGGCGATGGCGTTGCTGAAGGTTTTCCCCGCTTCGCGCACCAGGATACCGATGAGCGACTGCATCTGATCTTCCATCAGCACCGCGGCGCGTTCCAGAATGGCGGCACGTTCTTGCGGCGGGGTGGCGAACCAGATTGGCGCGTTGTTTACCGCGCTTTCCAGCGCCTGCTCCACTTCCGCCTCCGTGGCTTCACGCACGTAGCCGACAATATCTTTTGGTTCTGCCGGGTTGATCACCGGCTGCATCTCGCCGTCTGCGACCGGCTGTTCCAGCATCGGTTTGGCCTGCCATTTCTGCAGCGCGCTGTTGAGCAGGGCAGAAGAGAGGGACGCCAGACGGTGTTCGTTGGCGAGATCCAGACCCGCCGAGTTGATGCGGCCTTTGCCGTACAGCTCGCGCGGCAGGGCAATCTTCGGATGCGGCAGACCAATCTGGCCTTCCTGAGCCGCCATTTTCTCAACCGCCTGCACCGGATCGGCAACCAGTTCGTCCAGCGGCAGAGTGGTATCGGCAATGCGGTTAACGAAGGAGGTGTTCGCCCCGTTCTCCAGCAGACGACGCACCAGGTACGCCAGCAGGGTTTCATGGGTACCCACCGGAGCATAAATACGGCACGGACGGTTCAGCTTGCCCTCTGCCACTTTACCGGTGACCTGTTCGTACAGCGGTTCACCCATGCCGTGCAGGCACTGGAATTCGTACTGGCCCGGATAGTAGTTCTGCCCGGCCAGGGTGTAGATCGCCGCCAGGGTATGAGCGTTGTGGGTAGCGAACTGCGGGTAGATCAGGTTCGGTACGCCGAGCAGTTTTTTCGCACAGGCGAGGTAAGAGACGTCGGTGTAAACCTTGCGGGTGTAAACCGGGTAGCCTTCCAGACCTTCCATCTGGGCGCGTTTGATCTCGCTGTCCCAGTAAGCGCCTTTTACCAGTCGGATCATCAGGCGACGACGGCTGCGGCTGGCCAGATCAATCAGGTAATCAATAACGAACGGGCAGCGTTTCTGGTAGGCCTGAATAACAAAGCCAATTCCGTTCCAGCCTGCCAGTTCTGGCTCAAAGCACAGTTTTTCCAGCAGATCGAGCGAGATCTCCAGACGGTCTGCCTCTTCGGCGTCGATGTTGATGCCAATGTCATACTGGCGCGCCAGCAGGGTCAGGGATTTCAGGCGCGGGTAGAGCTCTTCCATCACCCGGTCGTACTGCGCGCGGCTGTAGCGCGGGTGCAGGGCGGAGAGCTTGATTGAGATGCCCGGACCTTCATAAATACCGCGACCGTTGGACGCTTTACCGATGGCGTGGATCGCCTGCTGGTAAGAGACCATGTAGGCCTGCGCGTCGGCAGCGGTCAGGGCCGCTTCACCCAGCATGTCGTAAGAGTAGCGGAACCCTTTATCTTCCAGCTTGCGGGCGTTGGCCAGCGCTTCGGCGATGGTTTCACCGGTAACAAACTGCTCGCCCATCAGGCGCATCGCCATATCCACGCCTTTGCGGATCAGCGGCTCGCCGCTCTTGCCGATAATACGGTTCAGGGAGCGGGAGAGGTTCGCTTCGTTGTGGGTCGAGACCAGCTTGCCGGTAAACAGCAGACCCCAGGTGGCGGCGTTAACGAACAGCGACGGGCTGCGGCCAATGTGTGACTGCCAGTTGCCGTTGCTGATTTTGTCGCGGATCAGCGCATCGCGGGTGGCTTTGTCAGGGATACGCAGCAGTGCTTCTGCCAGACACATCAGCGCCACGCCTTCCTGGGAGGAGAGGGAAAACTCCTGCAGCAGGCTCTGCACCATACCGGCACGGCCGCTGGCGGTTTTCTGGTTACGCAGTTTGTCGGCCAGCTGATACGCCAGGCTGTGCGCCTGCGCGGCGACGGCTTCAGGCAGGCGAGCCTGCTCCAGCAGCATTGGCACGGCGTCCGTTTCAGCACGGCGGTACGCACCGGTAATGGCGGCGCGGCTGACGGACTGCGGCAGGATCTGCTCCGCGAACTCCAGGAACGGCTGATGATTCTCGTCGCCAGCAACCGGCGCGTCTTCGCTCTCATTGGCGGCACCAGCCAGCAGGGCGGGCAGCTCGGGCAGACCCTCGTCGCTCTCAAGCCGTTCGAGATAGTTAAAAATTGCCTGCTTGATTAGCCAGTGCGGCGTGCGGTCAATGCGGGTTGCTGCGGTCTTAATCCGTTCGCGGGTTGCGTCATCCAGCTTAACCCCCATGGTGGTCATGCCCATGCCAAAACTCCTGTTGTTCTTTGATCGTGTTCGGTGGTTAGCCTGAAATATCCACCATGTTGCAACTTTGTGCAACCGTGTTAAATGTGACCCGGCTAGCAAGCTGAAAAATGAATGGATTGTTAACGGATGGTTAGCTGGAAAAAAGCGCTGGCTTCTGCATATGAAGCCTGTTTTTATGCGGTACTTAACACTTTTAAAAGGTGCAACCCGTATAAATGTGAGCGAGTGCAACCTATAGGAAAGACATATAAAACCGGGGATGAATTTGATGTAAATGCGGTGTTAAATCGTTTGTGTGCGAGCACTGCTTACGGCAGGATACGCGCGGCCAACAGAAACACAGATACCCATCACCCCGTTCCGGTGATGACATAACAAGGCAACCCGGACGGTTGTCGCTCGACTTTTGGAGAATTTGAATGGCAATGAGCACACCGATGCTGGTGACATTTCTCGTTTATATTTTTGGCATGATCCTGATAGGGTTTTTGGCATGGCGTTCTACAAAGAACTTTGACGACTACATTCTGGGTGGCCGCAGTTTAGGCCCAATGGTGACTGCGCTTTCTGCGGGGGCATCGGACATGAGTGGCTGGCTGCTGATGGGGCTGCCGGGGGCGATTTTCATCTCCGGCATCTCTGAAAGCTGGATCGCCATTGGCCTGACTCTCGGGGCGTGGATTAACTGGAAGCTGGTAGCAGGCCGTCTGCGCGTGCATACCGAAGTGAACAACAACGCCCTGACGCTGCCGGATTATTTCACCGGCCGTTTCGAAGATAACAGCCGCATCCTGCGCATTATCTCGGCGGTGGTGATCCTGCTGTTCTTCACTATCTATTGTGCCTCCGGTATTGTGGCCGGTGCGCGTCTGTTCGAAAGCACCTTCGGCATGAGCTACGAAACCGCCCTGTGGGCCGGTGCGGCGGCTACCATCCTCTACACCTTCGTGGGTGGGTTCCTGGCGGTAAGCTGGACCGACACCGTGCAGGCGAGCCTGATGATTTTCGCCCTGATCCTGACCCCGGTGATTGTGATCTTCACCGTTGGTGGTTTTGGCGAGTCGCTGGAAGTGATCAAGCAGAAGAGCATTGAAAACGTCGATATGCTCAAAGGGCTGAACTTTGTCGCCATCGTCTCCCTGATGGGCTGGGGTCTGGGCTATTTCGGTCAGCCGCATATCCTGGCGCGCTTTATGGCGGCCGACTCTCACCACACCATCGTTCATGCGCGTCGCATCAGTATGACGTGGATGATCCTCTGCCTGGCAGGGGCGTGCGCGGTGGGCTTCTTTGGCATTGCATACTTCAACAACAACCCGGCGCAGGCGGGCGCGGTAAACCAGAACGCCGAGCGTGTGTTTATCGAGCTGGCGCAGGTGCTGTTTAACCCATGGATTGCCGGTATTCTGCTCTCCGCTATTCTGGCGGCGGTGATGTCCACCCTGAGCTGCCAGCTGCTGGTCTGCTCCAGTGCGATCACCGAAGACCTCTACAAGGCATTCCTGCGTAAAGGCGCAAGCCAGAAAGAGCTGGTGTGGGTAGGGCGCTTCATGGTGCTGGTTGTGGCGCTGGTGGCCATTGCGCTGGCGTCGAACCCGGAAAACCGCGTGCTGGGTCTGGTGAGCTACGCGTGGGCGGGCTTTGGTGCGGCGTTTGGTCCGGTGGTGCTGTTCTCCGTGATGTGGTCGCGTATGACCCGTAACGGCGCGCTGGCGGGGATGATTATCGGTGCGGTCACGGTTATCGTCTGGAAACAGTTCGCGTGGCTGGGTCTGTACGAAATTATCCCGGGCTTCATCTTCGGCAGTCTCGGTATTGTGGTCTTTAGCCTGCTGGGTAAAGCGCCGTCTGCCTCCATGCAGAAACGCTTTGCGGAAGCGGATGCCCATTACCACACTGCGCCGCCGACGAAGCTCCAGGCTGAGTAATTTTTCTTCCTGCACACTGTAAGCCGGGTGAGCGTCAGCGCCACCCGGCTTTTTTCTTGCCAAAATCCGTAATTTACGGTGATATCGCTGCACTTATAACAATGAGGATAGCGAAGCATGACAATCAAAACAGGGTTACTGGCAGCGGCATTCCTGATGCTGGCTGGCTGTACGGCACCGTCGCAGCATACGGCGACTGACACCTGCAAAGTGGATAACCAGATGCAGCAGACCACGCTTTATTTCGGCTTAAATCGTCCGGCCGGGGCGCAGATCACCCCCGACGAGTGGCAGCAGTTTGTTGACCGGGACGTGACGCCGCGTTTTCGTGATGGCTTAACGGTGTTTGATGCGCGCGGACAGTGGCTGGGCAACGACGGTAAAGTGGCGCGTGAGCCGAGCAAGGCCTTGATGCTGAACCACGGAAAAGATGCGCAGAGCGAGAAGAACATTGAGGCGTTACGCGGGATCTATAAATCCCGCTTTGCGCAGGAGTCGGTGATGCGGGTCGATCAGCCGGTGTGTGTGCAGTTTTAATGAAAACGGCGGGATAACCCGCCGTTGTTGTATCGTAGGCCGGGATCGCTGCGCGCCACCCGGCATCACATCACAATACCAGGCCCGCAAAGCTCGCCGACAGCAAACTCACCAGCGTCGCGCCATACACCAGACGCAGACCAAACCGCGACACCACGTTGCCCTGCTGCTCGTTCAGGCCCTTGATTGCACCTGCAACAATACCGATAGAGGCGAAGTTGGCGAACGACACCAGGAACACGGATAAAATCCCCAGTCCGCGCGGTGACATCTGATGCGCAATTTTTTGTAGCTCAATCATCGCCACAAATTCATTCGCTACCAGCTTAGTTGCCATAATACTGCCGGCATTTAAGGCATCGCTCAGCGGAATACCCACCAGCCACGCCAGCGGATAAAACACATAGCCCAGGATCTGCTGGAAGCTCATGCCAAATACGCTGGAGAAGAGGGCGTTAATGGCGCTAATAAGCGCAATAAAGCCAATCAGCATCGCCAGAATAATCATCGCCACTTTAAAACCGGCCAGAATATACTCGCCCAGCATTTCGAAGAAGCTCTGGGATTCATGCAGTTTTTCGAGCTTAATATCCGGCTCCGCTTCCGGGCGAACCGGGTTGATGACGGAGAGAATAATAAAGGTGCTGAACATGTTCAGAATGAGCGCCGCCACCACAAATTTAGCGTCGAGCATGGTCATATAGGCACCGACAATCGACAGGGAGACGGTCGACATGGCCGTGGCCGCCATGGTGAACAGACGACGTGACGAGAGATCGCCCAGTACGCCCTTGTAGGCAATAAAGTTTTCAGACTGTCCGAGGATCAGCGAACTCACCGCGTTAAAGGATTCCAGCTTGCCCATGCCGTTCAGTTTTGACAGCAGCGTGCCAATCAGCCGAATAAAAATCGGCAGAATGCGCCAGTGCTGAAGAATACCAATGAGTGCGGAGATAAAAATAATCGGGCAAAGCACGCCGAGGAAAATGAACGCCAGCCCTTTTTCACCCATTCCGCCAAAGACGAAATTGGTCCCTTCACCGGCAAATTTCAGCAG
The DNA here is from genome assembly GCF_057320385.1 of Enterobacter cloacae complex sp. 394F7. NCBI lineage: Bacteria > Pseudomonadati > Pseudomonadota > Gammaproteobacteria > Enterobacterales > Enterobacteriaceae > Enterobacter > Enterobacter cloacae complex sp. 394F7. The sequence continues at coordinate 152,267 of NZ_JBXWCS010000008.1, forward strand.
TGATTCAAAGAAACCGGAGACGTATTTAATCAGGAATAACCCGCTTTCGGCGTGCAGGAAAAAGAACGCCAGCGCAATTTCAATAACGATCAGCTGTAAAACAAAGCGAATGCGAATTTTTCGGCGGTCAAAACTTACCAGCCAGGCAAGCGCAAGAATAATCACCAGCGCCAGCAGGAAATGGACAATCTTAAACATGGTTTATTTTCGGTTAGTTTGCGAGGCGGATATTTAGCCACAGCGCTGATTAACCGTAAATGGGCATTTTCGTTATACCTTATAAACCGGAACGTCACGAGCGCAACTATTACCCCGCGATGCGTTTACAACTCGTCATCAAAAACCACACATTTCGCTTGTTTTTCTTATCGCCGTAATGATAATCACTATCACAAGAATTTACCTTTCTTTGCATCAGTTGACCGCGATAAACATTTAAGGTGTCTGCATGTTTGTTCCATTTCTCATTATGTTACGCGAAGGCCTGGAAGCGGCCCTCATTGTTAGCCTCATCGCCAGTTATCTGAAGCGAACCCAGCGCGGACGCTGGATTGGGGTGATGTGGATAGGGGTTTTCCTCGCCGCTGCGCTCTGTCTGGGCCTGGGCATTCTGATCAATGAAACCACCGGTGAATTCCCGCAGAAAGAACAGGAGCTGTTCGAAGGTATCGTTGCCGTGATAGCGGTGGTGATCCTCACCTGGATGGTGTTCTGGATGCGTAAAGTCTCGCGTAACGTGAAGGTGCAGCTGGAGCAGGCGGTAGATAATGCCCTGCAGAAGGGAAATCATCACGGCTGGGCGCTGATCATGATGGTCTTTTTCGCCGTGGCGCGTGAAGGTCTGGAATCCGTTTTCTTCCTGCTGGCTGCCTTTCAGCAGGATGTGGGGATCTGGCCACCGCTGGGGGCGATGCTGGGGCTGGCAACGGCCGTGGTGCTGGGTTTCCTGCTCTACTGGGGTGGCATTCGCCTGAACCTGGGGGCCTTCTTTAAATGGACCAGTCTGTTCATTTTGCTGGTGGCCGCAGGGCTGGCGGCAGGGGCGATTCGCGCTTTCCATGAGGCGGGTCTGTGGAACCACTTCCAGGATGTGGCGTTCGATCTTAGCAATGTTCTTTCTACCCATTCACTGACCGGCACGCTGCTCGAAGGGATCTTCGGCTATCAGGAAACGCCAAGCGTCAGTGAAGTGGCGATGTACTTTATCTATCTTATTCCGGCGCTGGCGCTGTTCTTTATGCCATCGCGCCCCAGCGCTCAGCCGTCGCGTACTGCGCCCTGATGTGCTTACTGTAGTTACAACATACTTTTAAAAGGGAAGGGTCATGGCAATTCAATTTCGTCGTAGTGCGTTACAGGTTGGTGTGGCAGCGCTTGTTGCTTCTGCCTTCGCCGCTCAGGCTGCTGATATTCCACAGGTCAAGGTGACGGTGAATGATAAGCAGTGTGAGCCGATGACCATTACGGTCAACAGCGGTAAGACACAATTTATTATTCAGAACCACAGCCAGAAAGCGCTGGAGTGGGAAATTCTCAAAGGCGTGATGGTCGTGGAAGAGCGCGAAAATATCGCGCCGGGCTTTAGCCAGAAAATGACGGCTAACCTGCAGCCGGGTGAATATGACATGACCTGCGGTCTGCTGACCAACCCGAAAGGTAAGCTCATCGTTAAGGGGAATGCCACAGCGGATGCCGCGAAAGGCACGGCCCTGCTGAGCCTGGGCGATGCCATTACCGCTTATAAAGCGTATGTCATCAAAGAGACGGCAGACCTGGCAGCGGGAACCAAAGCCTTTACGGATGCGGTGAAAGTGGGCGATATCGACAAAGCGAAATCCCTGTATGCGCCCACCCGTCAACACTACGAGCGCATTGAGCCGATTGCGGAGCTGTTCTCCGATCTTGATGGCAGCATTGATGCCCGTGAAGACGATTACGAGCAGAAAGCGGCCGATCCAAAATTCACCGGCTTCCACCGTCTGGAGAAAGCCCTGTTTGGCGATAACTCTACCAAAGGGATGGAGAAGTATGCCGATCAGCTCAACAGCGACGTGCTGGAGCTGCAAAAGCGCATCAGCGAGCTGGCCTTCCCGCCATCTAAAGTGGTGGGCGGTGCGGCCGGACTGATTGAAGAAGTGGCCGCCAGCAAAATCAGCGGTGAAGAAGATCGCTACAGCCACACTGATCTGTGGGATTTCCAGGCGAACGTCGATGGCGCGCAGAAAATTGTTAACCTGCTGCGCCCTCAGCTGCAGAAAGAGAACAGCGAGTTGCTGGCAAAAGTGGATGCCAACTTTAAGAAAGTCGACACCATTCTGGCGAAGTACCGCACCAAAGACGGGTTTGAAACCTACGATAAACTGACCGACGCCGATCGTAATGCGCTGAAAGGCCCGATTACCACCCTGGCGGAAGATCTCTCCCTGCTGCGTGGCGTACTGGGTCTGGACTAAGCACGATGAACAAGCATGACGAATACGACGTGGCAGAACCGTCACGTCGTCGGTTGTTGAAAGGGGTAGGGGCGCTGGGGGGCGCATTTGCCCTGGCCGGTGGGTGTCCGGTGGCGCATGCGGCAAAACCGCAAAGTGCGCCCGGTACGCTGTCACCGGACGCCCGTATGGAGACGCAGCCTTTCTATGGCGAACATCAGGCGGGCATTCTGACACCACAGCAGGCCTCCATGATGCTGGTGGCCTTTGATTCGCTGGCAAGTGATAAAGCTGACCTGGAGCGCCTGTTTCGCCTGCTGACCACGCGCATCGCGTTTTTGACTGCAGGGGGACCGGCGCCAGAAACGCCAAATCCACGACTGCCGCCTATGGACTCGGGGATCTTAGGGTCGTTCATCGCCCCGGATAATCTGACCATTACGGTGTCGCTGGGCGAATCGCTGTTTGATGAACGTTACGGGCTGGCAAAACAGAAGCCGAAAGCGCTGCAAAAAATGACGCGTTTCCCGAATGATTCTCTGGATGCTGCTCTCTGCCACGGCGATCTGCTCCTGCAGATTTGCGCTAACACGCAGGACACGGTGATCCACGCTCTGCGGGATATCATCAAACACACGCCTGATCTGTTGAGCGTGCGCTGGAAGCGGGAAGGGTTTATCTCTGACCATGCTGCCCGCAGCAAAGGCAAAGAGACGCCGGTGAACCTGCTGGGCTTTAAGGATGGCACCGCCAACCCGGACAGCAGCAACGGCGCGCTAATGAAAGAGGTCGTCTGGGTCACAGCCGATCAGGGTGAGCCTGCCTGGGCCGTCGGCGGGAGCTATCAGGCGGTGCGGGTGATTCAGTTCCATGTGGAATTCTGGGATCGCACGCCGCTTAAAGAGCAGCAGACGATCTTTGGCCGTGACAAGCAGAGCGGGGCGCCACTTGGCATGAAGCACGAGCATGATGTGCCGGATTACGCCAGCGATCCTAATGGCGATACCATTGCGCTGGACAGTCACATCCGGCTGGCGAACCCGCGCACCAAAGAGACGCAGTCAAGCCTGATGATGCGCCGGGGCTATAGCTACTCGCTGGGGGTGACCAATTCCGGTCAGCTGGATATGGGGCTGCTGTTTGTCTGCTATCAGCACGATCTGGAGAAGGGTTTCCTCACCGTGCAGAAGCGGTTAAACGGCGAAGCGCTGGAAGAGTACGTTAAACCTATCGGCGGCGGCTATTTCTTCGCGCTGCCCGGCGTGCGCGATTCGAACGCATGGCTCGCGCAAGGGCTGATAGAAGCCTGATAATTGTCCCTGCGATAGTTCGCGGGGACATTATTTTTTCATATGACTATCCCTCTGTTATATTTCTGTAATATTCCTGTATGAGACTGTTTTCAACTGCAGGAGCAGTCTTAAAAGTTGCATTCAGGTAAAATAAATGTTGCATTTATGATAATCCCTGATGTACTTAAGATAAGACAGCGGTAGTTCCCGGCAGTGATGCTGAATCACTATGGAGATCGCGAATGGTATCGTCCTGTACTGGACAAGGTAAACACAACAACCGCAGTACCCGGCGCGGAGGCTCAGACTCCGGCAGCGATTTCCTCACCACTAAATTCTCCCCTTCTATTCAGAAACCAGATTCTACCGACGTGCAGAATGGTGCGCGTAGCTATTCTGTATCGTCATCCGGCAAGGCAAGCAATGGCTTACAAGGAAGCCAACCCTCTGATGTTCGTGCGCATAATCGTGCCGAAACTGGCGCGTGTGATGAATACCAACAACTCAAGGTGCTATCCATGGGAAGACAAAAAGCAGTGATCAAAGCTCGTCGCGAAGCAAAACGTGTGCTGAGACGGGATTCACGTAGTCATAAACAGCGTGAAGAAGAATCGGTCACCTCGCTTGTGCAGATGAGTGGCGTAGAAGCAATTGGCATGGCGCGGGACAGCCGTGATAATTCCCCAATTGTGGCGCGCAATGAGGCTCAGGCGCACTACCTGAATGCTATCGAGAGTAAACAGCTCATCTTTGCAACCGGTGAAGCCGGATGCGGGAAAACCTGGATCAGTGCAGCCAAAGCAGCGGAGGCCCTGATCCATAAGGACGTGGAGAGAATTATTGTTACCCGTCCGGTACTGCAAGCTGATGAAGATCTCGGCTTCTTGCCCGGTGACATATCGGAGAAGTTTGCCCCTTACTTCAGGCCCGTATATGACGTGCTGGTGAAGCGACTGGGTGCATCCTTTATGCAGTACTGCCTGCGACCAGAGATTGGCAAGGTGGAAATCGCGCCGTTCGCCTATATGCGCGGACGTACATTTGAAAATGCGGTCGTCATTCTTGACGAGGCTCAGAACGTGACCGCTGCGCAAATGAAGATGTTCTTAACGCGCCTCGGGGAGAACGTGACGGTTATCGTCAATGGCGATATTACCCAGTGCGACCTGCCATCCGGCGTGAAATCCGGCTTGAGCGACGCCATGTCACGTTTTGAGGAAGACGACATGATTGGGGTAGTACGCTTTACCAAAGAAGATTGTGTGCGGTCGGCGCTGTGCCAGCGCACGCTGGAAGTCTATTCCGACTGACGGTAAAACATCGCCGTTTTACCGCTCACCTGTCATCCCTTCCCGGCGTAATGCCGGGAAGCTTCGTTTATTTCTTCTCACGACTCGCGTCTGGTTGTCTTTTAAAAGATTGCCTGTCTTGCGGAATTCATCATGTCGGTTATTCATTTTTGACGCTGGTTTTTTTATCACGCTCAGCGAAATGTGATGTGTATTTATAATATCCACAAAGTACCCATGAATATCATGATCGCGCTAATTGTTCGCTCAAATTTAAACGTGAATGTTGTCACATAATGTTACTAAGATGTGAAAATTAAGTTGGTGTATTGTGTCTAATTCTCTATGTTTCGTACTGATTCAAACAACATTCTAACAAGAAAATCCCATGGGGAACCGTTTCCCTGGAACATCACGTTGAGGGTCATACATGAACGAACTGGTTGGTGCAATTAACGGTGTTATCTGGAGCCCGGCGTTAATATTTTTATGTCTGGGTGTCGGCCTCTATTTCTCATTACGTAGTCGTTTTTTGCAGTTACGTCATATAAAACATATGATTACCTTGATGTTCCAGGGGCGTCCTACGGATGCTGGCGTATCGTCGTTCCAGGCACTGACGATGACGCTGGCAGGGCGTGTAGGGACCGGGAACATTGCTGGCGTCGCCACCGCTATCACCTTCGGTGGACCGGGCGCACTTTTCTGGATGTGGATTGTGGCGTTTTTGGGGGCCAGCTCTGCGTTTGTGGAATCTACGTTGGGCCAGGTTTATAAAGAAAAAATCAACGGTGAATATCGTGGCGGTCCTGCCTTTTATATTGAAAAAGGATTAGGCGTTAAATGGTATGCATGGTTATTTGCCGTCGTCACCATTTTCTCCTGCGGTTTATTACTGCCAGGGGTACAAGCAAACTCGATTGGTGCCAGCCTGGATATTGCATTTGGGCTTGATCCAAATGTCACGGCAGCATTACTTGCCGTACTGTTAAGTTTTATTATTTTCGGTGGTGTGAAAAGGATCGCCAGTTTTAGCAGTATGGTCGTTCCGTTTATGGCGCTCGGCTATATTATTGTGGCTTGCGTTATTATCGCGATTAATATTACTGAGCTTCCTGGTGTGATTCTGTTGATCTGGAAAAGCGCTTTTGGTCTGGAAGCTGGTTTTGGTGCCATTCTTGGTCAGGCTATCATGTGGGGCGTTAAGCGCGGAGTCTATTCCAACGAGGCGGCGCAAGGTACCGGGCCGCATGCGTCATCTGCGGCGGCAGTGAGCCATCCGGTGAAGCAGGGGCTGGTTCAGGCTTTCTCGGTCTATATCGACACGCTGTTTGTCTGCTCGGCGACCGGGTTTATGCTGTTGATCACCGGTCTGTATAACGTCCAGGGCATTGACGGTGCTGCACTCTACACCGGTATTTCCGGCGTGGCAGCAGGGCCTGGCTATGTGCAGACGGCAATGGAAAGTATGATGCCAGGCTTTGGTAATTACTTTGTTGCTGTTGCGCTGTTCTTCTTTGCCTTCACGACCATTATTGCTTACTACTATATTGCTGAAACTAATATCGCCTTCATCAACCGTAAAATTCACCGCCCATGGCTGACATTCGTGCTCAAATTATGCCTGATGGCTTCAACGGTATATGGCACAGTCCGTACGGCGGATCTGGCATGGGGGCTGGGGGATATTGGGGTAGGGCTGATGGCATGGCTCAACATTATTGCCATTGTGCTTTTACATAAAAAAGCGTTTGCCAGCCTTAAGGATTATGAAATTCAGAATGCGCAGGGGGTGGATCCGCACTTTGACCCGATTCGACTGGGGATTAAAAACGCGGATTACTGGCTGGAAGAGCGTAAAGATGAACCTGCTGCAAATCCAGAACAGACGACTTCTGTCGTGAGAGGGCAGAACGCAGGGAAACTGAACAATTAATGGTGGTAGCCCGTATTAATTTACGGGCCCATGGGTCTTGTAGGCCGGGTAAGCGTTAGCGCCACCCGGCGAATAAGGCGACTACGTTGCTGAACTGTCTTTGTCGAACCCCGGTCGGGGATTCTCATCCTCCCTTTCGGAGACTATAAAAGAAAAAAGCCCGTACTTTCGTACGAGCTCTTGTCTTGAATATGGCGGTGAGGGGGGGATTGACTCGCTTCGCTCGCCCTTCGGGCAGCCTGTTCGCTGCGCTCGCAGTCTGTCCAACTGGCTGTCGCCAGTTGTCGAACCCCGGTCGGGGATTCTCATCCCCCCCTTCGGAGACTATAAAAGAAAAAAGCCCGTACTTTCGTACGAGCTCTTGTCTTAAATATGGCGGTGAGGGGGGGATTCGAACCCCCGATACGTTGCCGTATACACACTTTCCAGGCGTGCTCCTTCAGCCACTCGGACACCTCACCATATTGTTTTGCTGCCTGACCGCTTGGGGGGCAACGGGGCGCTACTATAGGGAGTTGCGCTAAAACGGTCAAGCAGATTTTCAGCTTTAGTGCGTGTTCGGTTAAGCCTTAATCAGCTTTGGTCACAGCACGGGCGCTTAACGCTGTGAATCGAGCGCTTCGCTGTTTTTCACCACTTCCTGTGCCTTGCCGTAGCTCTCGATCAGCAGCTGGTACGCCGGGAAAATGTGCGTGTAGACTTCTGCCCACTCGGCCGCATCTTCACGGTTCCATGTCCGCTGGATCTCAGAGGCAACAGCCGCCGTATCCATTGGCACTACGCCCGCCTGCACCACACGGGCCAGGGTGATCTCCTGCGCCATTTTGCTGTAAGTACCGGACGCATCAATCACCGCAAAGACTTTATAGCCATCCGCCACTGCGCTAATCGACGGAAATGCCATGCAGACGCTGGTGATGGTACCGGCGATAATCAACGTCTTACGTCCGGTGGCTTTAACCGCGGCCACAAAATCCGGGTTATCCCAGGCGTTGATCTCCCCTTTACGTGCCACATACTGTGCATGCGGCGCGTTGGCATGAATTTCCGGGATGAGCGGACCGTTCGGGCCCTGCGGGACGGAAGCGGTGGTGATCACCGGGATGTTCGCAAGCGTCGCGATTTTCGCCAGAGCCGCCGCACGGGCACGCAGCTCAGGCATCGGCATATCGCCGACGGTCTGGAACAGGCCACTCTGGTGGTCGATAAGCAACATCACCGCATCGTTCACATCAATGACCGGACGTGCTCCATTAAAGTTGGCAGGTGTAGACATGTTCATCTCCTTTATTAGGGTTAGATCTGGCCGAAACGGCCGGAGTTGAAATCACGAATGGCTTCATTGATTTCGGTTTTACTGTTCATCACGAACGGGCCGTAGCCCACAATCGGTTCATTCAGCGGCGCACCGGCCATCAGCAGTACTTTGGCATCGCTGCTGGCTTCCAGGTGTAACCTGTCACCTTCCTGACTCATGACCACCAGTTGTGCTTCTCCCGCGTGAGCCGTACCGTTCACCGTGACATGGCCTTCCAGCACCACCAGCGCCGTGCTCCAGCCCTCTGGCTGACTCAGCGTGACGTGGCTGCCCTGGTTGAGGGCAATGTCCCACACGTTCAGCGGTGAGAAGGTATGCGCCGGGCCGCTAACATCGTCGTAGTGACCAGCGATAACCCGCAGCGAGCCGCTGTTGTCGGGCAGCGTCACCACCGGGATATCGGCTTTGGTAATGCTCTGATAGCCCGGCGTGGCCATTTTGTCTTTCGCCGGCAGGTTGACCCAAAGCTGCATCATCTTGAGTTCTCCGCCTTTGTGCGCGAACGCGCTGGAGTGGAACTCTTCATGCAGAATGCCTGCACCGGCTGTCATCCACTGCACGTCGCCCGGACCAATGACGCCGCCTCTGCCAGTGGAGTCGCGATGCTCCACTTCGCCGGAATAGACAATGGTGACCGTTTCAAAACCACGATGCGGATGCTCGTCCACCCCGCGTTTTGTGCCGTCCGCCGGGAAGGTATGTGGGCCTGCGTAGTCCAGCAGTAAGAACGGGCTCAGCGACTCGCCGTGTGTCTGATAAGAAAACATCGAACGCACCGGGAAACCATTGCCAACCCAGTGTTGACGGGGGGCGGTATAGACGCCTGTTACGTTTTTCATGATGAACTCCTGATGTTCTGTTGATGTAATTAGCTTATATTCAGAGTTAATGTTCCGGTAGAGAGTGAAAATGGCATTCACTGTTCTGAAAATAGAACGATGAGGATTTATGCAGGATCTCAATGACTTTGTGTGGTTTGTGAAAGTGGTCGACTACGGTGGTTTTGCTGCAGCAGGGCGGGCACTCGATCTGCCTAAGTCCAGGCTGAGCCGCCGTATTGCGCAGCTTGAAGAGCGGCTCGGCGTGCGGTTAATTCAACGTACAACGCGACAATTTACGGTAACGGAGGTCGGGCAGACGTTCTATCAACACTGCAAAGCCATGATGGTTGAAGCGGAAGCAGCGGAAGAAGCCGTGGCCGCGCTGCAGGCGGAACCGCGCGGTATCGTCAGGCTCACCTGTCCTGTCACGTTGTTGCATGTGCATGTCGGCCCGATGCTGGCGCGGTTTATGGTGCGCTATCCCGGGATCAACCTTCAGCTGGAAGCAACGAACCGGCGGGTCGATCTGGTGGGGGAAGGTGTGGATGTGGCGATCCGCGTGCGTCCCCGTCCGTTTGATGACAGCGATCTGGTATTACGGGTGCTTGCCGACCGGGGACATTGCCTGGTCGCGGGCCCGGCCTTGATTGAACGCCTGGGAAAACCGTCGATGCCGTCAGAACTCAGCGCCTGGCCCGGGTTGAGTATGGGCGAGGGTAAGCATATCCATAAATGGCAATTATGCGGCCCGGAAGGCGCGAAAGCAGAAATCCATTTTACCCCGCGCCTGATTACCACCGACATGCTGGCGCTGCGTGAAGCGGCCATGGCGGGGATCGGTGTGGTGCAACTGCCGATATTGATGGTGAAAGATCAGTTGGCATCAGGAGAGCTGATTCGGGTGCTGGAGGCGTGGGAGCCAAAAAGAGAAGTGATTCATGCGGTTTATCCATCAAGACGCGGATTACTGCCGTCCGTCAGGGCGCTGGTGGATTTTCTTACAGAAGAGTATGCACGGATGGTTGAAGAGTAGTTTTTTGTAGGTCGGGTAAGCGCAGCGCCACCCGACATAAAGAGCGCACGGGGCTCAAGGTTCTCATCCCGCCGCAAGCGAGCAACATGCGAAAAAAAAGCCCGCATTTTCATGCGAGCTCTTCTTTAAATATGGCGGTGAGGGGGGGATTGACTCGCTTCGCTCGCCCTTCGGGCAGCCTGTTCGCTGCGCTCGCAGTCTGTCCAACTGGCTGTCGCCAGTTGTCGAACCCCGGTCGGGGATTCTCATCCCCCCCTTTCGGAGACTATAAAAGAAAAAAGCCCGTAATTTCGTACGAGCTCTTGCCTTGAATATGGCGGTGAGGGGGGGATTCGAACCCCCGATACGTTGCCGTATACACACTTTCCAGGCGTGCTCCTTCAGCCACTCGGACACCTCACCATATTGTCATCCCGTTGTTGTCGGGACGGGCGCTAATGTAAGGAAAAGCCGAACAGCCGTCAACACACTTTTTCAGTAAATTAGCGCATTTAGACAAACTTCAAACAACATGATTCTTAAATGTGCTGAAAGCGCCTTTTTTATCGGCAACGCGGTCCGGCGATAAATTTGTTATGCTGGCAATCCAGTTGAAAATGAAAATAAAACAGCGCAAAAAAGGCAGGAATGAGTATGGATATTATCTTCTATCACCCCACTTTTGATACGGCTTACTGGATTAAGGCACTTTCGGCAGCGTTACCGGGGGCGCGGGTGCGTGAATGGAAGCGCGGTGATAACGAACATGCAGACTACGCGCTGGTGTGGCATCCCCCGGTCGAGATGCTCCAGGGGCGCAAGCTGAAGGCCGTTTTTGCCCTCGGTGCCGGTGTGGATTCCATTCTGAGCAAACTGAAAGCGCACCCTGAAATGCTGCCGGAGGAAATCCCCCTGTTCCGCCTGGAAGATACCGGCATGGGCCAGCAAATGCAGGAATATGCCGTGAGTCAGGTGCTGCACTGGTTCCGACGTTTTGACGATTATCAGGCCTTAAAACTGCAATCGCGTTGGGAGCCGCTGCCAGAATATCAACGTGAAGAGTTTACCATCGGTATTCTCGGGGCGGGCGTGCTCGGCTCAAAAGTGGCCGAAGCGCTGGCACCGTGGGGCTTCCCGCTGCGCTGCTGGAGCCGCAGCCGCAAGAACTATCCTGGCGTTGAGAGTTTTGCCGGAACAGATGAACTCCCGGCGTTTCTGAAGGGGACGCGCGTACTGATCAATCTGCTGCCGAATACGGCGGAAACGGTCGGCATTATTAATAGCGCGCTTCTGAATCAGCTGGTGGATCAGAGTTACGTGATGAATCTGGCGCGCGGGGTTCATCTGGTGGAAGCCGATCTGCTAAAAGCCCTTGAGGGTGGCAAGGTGAAAGGCGCGATGCTGGATGTGTACAGCCGCGAGCCGTTGCCGGCAGAGAGCCCGCTGTGGGCACATCCGCGCGTGGCGATGACCCCACACGTCGCCGCCGTGACGCGTCCGGCAGAGGCGGTGGCCTATATTACGCACACCATCAGTGAGATAGAGCAGGGCAACGCGGTGACCGGGCAGGTCGACAGAACGCGCGGCTACTAAGTGAAACCCGGCGTTAGCCGGGTTTTTGCTAATAATCGCAGCAGATAACTGCTATCCTTTGGAAAAACCGCAGAGGAGAGAGAGATGTATCCCGTTGACCTGCATATGCACACCGTCGCCAGCACCCACGCGTATAGCAACCTCCATGATTACATTGCACAAGCGAAGCTCAAGGGCATCAGGCTTTTTGCGATCACCGATCATGGCCCGGATATGGCGGATGCGCCGCACTACTGGCATTTTGTGAATATGCGGATCTGGCCACGCCTGGTGGACGGTATTGGGATACTGCGTGGCATTGAGGCGAACATTAAAAATACCGACGGTGAGATCGACTGCACCGGCCCGATGCTGACATCTCTTGACCTTATTCTCGCCGGTTTCCATGAACCTGTCTTTGCGCCTCAGGATAAAGAAACCAACACCGCAGCGATGATTGCCACCATTGCCAGCGGCAACGTGCATATTATTAGCCACCCCGGCAACCCGAAGTACCCAATCGATATTCAGGCTGTCGCGCAGGCGGCAGCGAAGCATCACGTGGCGCTGGAGATTAACAACTCCTCCTTCGTGCACTCGCGTAAGGGCAGTGAAGCGAACTGCCGCGAAGTGGCGGCCGCAGTGCGTGATGCCGGAGGCATGGTGGCGCTGGGTTCAGATTCCCATACTGCGTTCACACTGGGTGATTTCAGCGAGTGCCTGAAAGTGCTGAATGATGTTAACTTCCCGGAAGCGCAAATCCTGAACGTGACCCCTCGTCGCATGCTCGATTTCCTTGAGTCGCGCGGAATGGAACCGATTGCCGAATTTGCCGATCTTTAATTGTGTAATGGAATAAAAAAATGAATGAGTTTTCCATCCTTTGCCGCGTGCTGGGTACGCTGTACTACCGCCAGCCTCAAGACCCGCTGCTGGTCCCGCTCTTTACATTAATTCGTGAAGGGAAACTGGCGCAGAACTGGCCGCTGGAACAGGATGATTTACTGGAGCGCCTGCAGAAAAGCTGCGACATGCAGCAAATCTCCACAGATTACAACGCGCTGTTTGTGGGGGAAGAGTGCCGTGTTTCACCTTACCGCTCTGCCTGGCAGGAAGGGGCAACGGAAGCGGAAGTGCGCGCTTTTCTTTCAGAGCGCGGCATGCCGCTGACCGACACGCCTGCCGATCATATCGGTACGCTGCTGCTGGCCGCATCCTGGATTGAGGACCACGCCGGTGACGATGAGAACGAAGCCATCGAAACCTTGTTCGAAATGTATCTGCTGCCGTGGGTCGGGACATTCCTTGGGAAAGTTGAAGCGCATGCCACCTCGCCATTCTGGAGAACGCTGGCTCCCCTGACGCGTGACGCCATCGCTGCAATGTGGGATGAGCTGGAAGAAGAGAATGAAGAGTGATCATGATCACATTAGTTCTGCAACGCAACGCATCATCTTGCATATAATGTGCTTCTGATCTCATTTCCATGGCGCGCTTCTGCTAAGATGCGCGCCATGAACATATTACTTTGTATCGCACTCACAACAGGTATCCTCTCCGGGCTTTGGGGATGGGTGGCCGTCTCTCTCGGACTGCTCAGCTGGGCTGGATTTCTCGGCTGCACGGCCTACTTCGCCTGCCCGCAGGGCGGGATCAAAGGGCTTTTTATCTCAGGCTGCACGCTGATGAGCGGCGTTATCTGGGCGCTGGTTATCATGAAGGGCAGTGCGCTCGCTCCGCATCTGGAGATCCTCGGCTATATCATGACGGGCGTGGTCGCCTTTTTGATGTGCGTTCAGGCAAAGCATCTGTTGCTGTCGTTTGTACCAGGCACGTTTATGGGGGCGTGTGCCACCTTTGCGGGGCAGGGTGACTGGAAGCTGGTGGTCCCCTCGCTGGCGTTGGGGTTGCTGTTTGGCTATGCCATGAAGAACAGTGGTCTGTGGCTGGCGGCACGACGAGAAAAAGCGCAAAACGTGCCAGCGGTGAGTGAATAAAAAAAGGCGAGATAACTATCTCGCCTTTTTTATGCGCGTCCTGTCAGGATTCCGGAGGAACCGACATATCGCGGTATTTCACCAGTACCGGGTTTTGCACGTCTGCTTTGTTTTGCAGATCCCACAGCCCGCGGTCGATACCATCATTTATCAGGAAGATAACTCCGGTTTCAATGGCTGACATCAGGCACATCATCACCGGCTCGTTAGAGGTATAACCGATTTCACCCTCCAGCAGACGCTGATAGTCAATGAAGCGGAACACCCCGGCCTGCACTTCATAAGAGAGTATGGTTTTGCTGGTGGTTACCGAAGAGAGCACTTCCCCGGTACTGACGTTAACGACACGCAGGTTAACGGCAATTTGGTCGAGCTGATACTGGGTATCTGCACCGATACCAAAATAACGTGCGCCAGCACCGCCAGATTTCACGTTACTTTCGTAACCGATAATCGACCCTTCAATCATAACGTTCGCCGCAGCCAGAGATTGCAGCGGCATGCGGTTATTATCTGCAACGGTACCATTCTCCTGCGCCGCACGAATAATTTTTCGTTCATTTAACAGGTTTTGCAGCCCCTGACGTTCCAGTGGAATAAACCAGCGCGAATCTTTCAGCGCGGTCACCAGCATGGCGGTGGCGCTTTGCGGTACGGCCGTAGAGAAGTTACTTGCCGGGTAAGGTTTAAATTGCCCGGTTTCATCCTGAATGTTGTAGACGGAGACAAATATTTTACCTGTCGGGGCAGGCAAATGGGTTAAATCACGATAACTTTGAGCCCGAGGCATTAATGTCGGTTTTGCAGCTTCTTTAGGTGGAGCAGTTAAACAACCGCTCAATAAGCACACTGCAACAAGTATCAGGAAGCGCTGCATGATCGTTGTCCTTATTTTGGGGTTGTTCAAAAGTCAGTCGAGTTATTTTGTAAACCGGAAACCTGAATGGTTGAGGTTTTTCCGGTTTTACGATCGGTAACGTTCAACTGGAGCTGCCCGTCCCTGTTGGCAATATCGACAATGAAGTCATTGGTCACCATGCGGCCGGGTTTGCCGGTGTTGATATTGGTCAGCAAACCGCCCAAAATTTGCGACTGGATCGCCTGGGTGAAGTTGTCCAGTGCGGATGGCGTATCCACGCTAAAATCCTCGAAGCTGGGATCTTTATAAGAATTTTGCGCCTGGGCTTCATTTAACATGAACGCCCCATTATTCGGATTACCACCAAAGTTGGGATTACGGAACTGGAATGTCATATTCCCGGCCCAGCTTAATGGGGTGATAAGCATTATCGAAACAACTGCATATGCAATACGCATGACAGCCTCCGGATATAGGTTCGCTAGAACTCGTCTTTTGCTAAATCACTAGTGCTTAATAGCGCTTTGTCTATTTGCATGCGATTAATAGCGTCTTCTGATTGCGCCAGCGCCAAGGCTACGTTTTTATCGAAGTCTATTTTGGTGGGAAATAAAAATGTTTGATAAATAACGAACTGATTAGCCGTTATTGTTATCCAACTTCCCCATCGTGCACTGGGCCGCTCGTTGATTGTTATATTTCCAGGATACGTACTGTCCCATTTATCACTGAAGGCACGATAAAAATTGTGTCCGACAGAAGAGACGGTATGGTCCGTTAACAATCCGGGAACTTCGACCTCGACGGCCTTCAGGTTCCCGGCAGCGAGCAGAAAGCCCGCTGCGGCAATCCAACTCATGGTGCGTTTCATGTGATTAACGCCTGAGGTTATCGTTTGCCCATGAAACCGCCTGAGTTCGGTTTTTAACAGCTATCTTCTTGAAAAGATTATAAAGGTGCGTCTTTACCGTATTTTCGCTGATAAATAACGAACGGGCGATTTCAATATTTGAAGCACCAATGCGCAATTTGTTCAGGATCTCTTTCTCGCGGTGCGTTAGCAGTGCTGACTCTGAACTGTTGTAGCGGTAATTTCCGGAGTGCGTGATAAGGTAGCTGGCCAGCTTTTGCGAAAAATAACACTCTCCTCGCAAGATACCTTGCAGGCCTTCTACCACCCGATTCTCTTCTTCAGTGACGTAGAACACGCCATTGATATGCGGCCAACTTTCAATGTCCCGGAAAGGATACTCGTCAGGCGTATTCAATAATAACACGCGGATGTTATTGTTTTTCCTGCTCAAAGTATCTTGCCAGTAATGGATGAGCTTTTTATCCGCTTCCATCATATCGAAAAGAATAATGCAGCCAGGTGCAATATCATCGAAAGAACGTTGAATATTATGCAATTTCCCGTTCAGTGATAAAGATTGCTTTAAATGTTGTAATAAAGCGGTCGCCTGCAAAGAAGGTTTTGTGATCAACAGTAATGTATGACCATGTAAACTATGGACTTCATTATACATGATGAAACCCCACTTTTTTATGACACCTGGCAGTTGTCCTCCTGCGAAAAGAGGACACCAGAAGTACTGACAGATGTTGCGCTGCTGTGTGTAGAATCAAACCATAACCTCCACAAGGGAGGAAAATATAAAACGAATTTCGTACATCTAATTTCAATCTAGCTTTTACGAAGTTTAAAGCAAGTGTTAAACGTGTAACAAGATGTAAAAATCAATATTAATTTATGAATACGTGCCTTCTTGAAAGTCTTTAATTGATGAAAAAGTTGTACAGCTAAATAATGATGCACAGATTTTAAAAATCATACAATTATTTATATGTAACTGATTTTAATGTTTTTATGCTATTCTTTTTCAGAAATTTTAAAGTATGAGTTTCAAAAAAAATCTAACCTACGGAATGAATGCCGCTTCGCCTTAAGAAATCGCGTCTTGTGTCACACATTAACGTTAATGTCATCCTGTCGTTACGTTTAACCCTTCCTCTCTCGCGTCGGAACAGCCGCTGCGATGTTTCACTCATTTGCGATGGATAAGGCTTTATAGAAATTAAATGGATTCGCTTATCGCTATTTTTGTTCAGGAATTACTACTTTGAGGTGACCTGAAAAATAAAAATAAGCCGCGCGGGTGAGATATTTAACGTGTTTCGGCAGACATACTCTTCACCGTAACGACGCGTTAACAAAATATGCGTTGTTCTAACCTGAAGTCTTTTAAAACAGCCAGGTCCAGGGTGGCAACATGAAAAACACATCGTTATTTATGATGTTTACATTACTGGGAGCGCCTGGGGTTGTCACCGCGGCGAATTCAGATTTGGCTACCTCTGAATATAACTTTGCGGTAAATGAATTAAGCCGTACATCATTAAATCAGGCAGCCATTATTGGTCAACAGGGTGTACTTAATGACGCTCAGGTGCGCCAGGACGGTTCAAAATTATTGTCCATCGTTTCCCAGGATGGGTCAGGTAACAGGGCGCGGGTTGATCAATCAGGGACTTATAATATTGCGTATATTGCTCAGAGCGGCTTTGCGAATGATGCAGATATTACGCAGGATGGATTTGGTAATAGTGCGAAAATTATCCAGAAAGGGTCAGGTAATAGGGCAAGCATCACGCAGTACGGTACACAGAAAAACGCAGTTGTAGTGCAAAAACAGTCGCAAATGGCAATTCGCGTTATTCAACGTTAGTTATTCGCGGCGACTTTAATCAATCCGATGGGGGTTTTACCATGAAATTTATCAAAGTGGCAGCTCTTGCAGCAATCGTCGTTTCTGGTAGTGCTATGGCCGGTCTCATTGATCAAGGTGGCTGGGGCCATGGACACGGTCATGGCCATGGTCAAGGCGGTAATGGCCCAAATTCAACCCTGAATATTTACCAGAACGGTGGCGGTAACTCAGCTGTCGCCTTGCAGACCAATGCCAGAGATTCAACGCTGTCTATTAGCCAGAGCGGTGGCGGTAATGGCGCAGATGTTGGACAAGGTTCTGACGACAGCACCATCTCTCTGACTCAGAATGGTTTTGCCAACAGCGCAACGCTTGATCAATGGAACAGTCACGACTCCACAATGAATGTGAGCCAGTACGGTGGATTTAACGGCGCAATGGTTGATCAGACTGCGTCTAATTCTACGGTCAATGTTACCCAGATTGGTTTTGGTAACCACGCTGCAGCTTATCAGTATTAATACTGAAATCTGTGCTACAAAAAAACAGGGCCTCAGCCCTGTTTTTTTTCGGGAGTGCATCATGAATACCTTAATTCTCCTTGCCGCGCTTTCCAGTCAAATAACGTTTAACACATCGCAGCAGGGCGATATGACCACCATTATTCCCCAGGTTACGCTGACAACGCCGTGTGATTGTCAGGTACAAATCGTGGCTGAACGGGAAGGGCAGAGGGGCCAAAGTACATCACGCCAGCAAAACAGGCTTTTTATCCCCGCTAATCAGACGATCGATTTAATGCGGCTGAGTTTAAATATCGGTACGGGGGATACGGTGAACATTATTGTCACCGTCTCTGATGGTAAATCGCTTCATTTATCACAGCAGTGGTCACCGCCGGAGAAGAGGCTTTAATCATTCATAAAATCAATGATTTGCCAATGTGGCAGGCCTTCACCGTTGAGCTATGCTGATAACAGGAACTGAGCAACTAAGTTCCGAAACGTGAAATTACGTTTGCTTTAATGGAGCGCTTTTACCCCTCAAGGACGATTTTCATTGAGGAGTACATATACGTGACCAAATATATCGCTCAACTCGCTTCTGGTTTTAGTCTGCTCGTTTCTCTTTTTGTAACCCCGGTTTTTGCGGCGACGGTTGTTGAGGGTGGGGTCATTCATTTTCGCGGCGCGATTGTCGCCGACCCCTGTGAGGTGACTGCAAAAACGCGGCAGTTTGCGTTGTCATGCCCGGAAAATAACCGGATTCATACGCGCATGGTCAGTTATGAAGATGCACTTAATAGCCATGTGACCGATACCAGCCTCGCCACCCTCAGCATGAAGTACCTCAATCCTGAAAAAACGCTCGCGGTAGTACAAATTCAGTACCGCTGATGTCTGCTCTTCCGCTTTACGGCGGAAGAGGTTTTTCCCGATAGTTTTTTCTCTCGGGTACCTCTGCGATACACTTAAGAAAATGGCGGGAAGCAGAGGGTATTTATGAAACCGCAAATTGACGTTATTCATGGCGATATCACGACGATGCACGTTGATGTGATCGTCAATGCAGCCAATCCGTCACTGATGGGCGGCGGTGGCGTGGATGGCGCTATCCACCGGGCTGCCGGACCGCAACTGCTGGAAGCCTGCAAGACAGTGCGTCAGCAACAGGGGGAGTGCCCACCGGGTCATGCCGTTATTACGCTTGCGGGCGATCTTCCCGCGAAAGCGGTGATTCATGCCGTGGGGCCAATATGGCATGGCGGCGATCGGCACGAGGCGAGTATCCTCGAAGAGGCCTACCGAAACTGCCTGCGTCTGGCCGCTGATAATGGCTATAAAACCATGGCGTTTCCGGCCATTAGCACCGGAGTGTATGGCTATCCGAAAGCTGCCGCAGCGACGATTGCGGTAGACACCGTGTATCGTTACCTGTCGCTTAAACCGATGCCCGAAAAAGTGACATTTGTCTGTTTCGATGAGGAGACACTGCATCTTTATCAGCGGCTGTTGACCCAGCGCGGACAGGAATTAGAGACCTGAAACACACGCGGCGCACTCAGTGCGCCGCGTGTGTTTATGATGCTCTTACCTGCGGTTTCCCGGAGAAAAGGAAACGCAGAAGCGGTATCCGCAGGTGGATTTCGTAAAGCACGATGGCGATTCCAATCACAAAGACCAGCCCGGTAAAGAAGCCCAGCGTGTTGGAGGCGATATGCGGTGTGATATAGGCCCCGAAGAACAACGTCAGGGGGTGGTGCACCAGATAGATAAACAGCGAAGCATTGACGAAATAGGTGACGCGGCTGGACTTAAAATTAAGCAGCCGGTGGCCCAGCGCAAAGACCACATTCACCATCCACAGGCCCAGCAGCATGGTAATGACGCTCTCGGTTTCATACATCCACGCATCGCCGCTGCCGTAGCGCTGATTTAACAGATAGGCCGCAAACGCGATGGCGGCACCAAAAGCACACCACGGTGAGGGCGTCGTAAACAGCGATTTAAGCTTCGGATAAATAAAGGCCAGCGCCCCGATTAAAAAGAAGGGGATGTAGAACAGCGACTGCATCACCACAAAATTGAATAATCCGTCGCTCAGAATCGGCGGATAAACAATAAACAGCGTCCGTCGCACTGCCGCATAGGCGATGCCCAGCAGCAAAAAGAGCAGCGACAGTTTTCCCAGGGTGATACTGGCGAAAAAGGCGTTAGCTTTATCGCTTAAATGGCGGCGAAAGCGGCTAAAAATCAACACGCTGACTGTGGTAAGGACCACCAGCACCAGCAGGAACCAGAGGTGGGACACCAGCTCCCAAACCAGGGTGTTGTATTTTTCGTATAGCGACAGATTAGGCCAGTTCTCCGCCTTACCCTTTACGTACTGCAACATGATGAACTGCGGCAGCGTCAACAGAGGAATGGCGGTGAGCATCGGAATGCCGACGCGCTCCACGCGCACTTTCCACCAGCGCTTGATGGGGTAGCGCAGAAACAGCATATAAGAGAAATAACCTGAAATGACAAAAAACACCTGCATGCGGAAGGCGTGAATAAAGTCATTAAACAGCGTCAGCCACCAGGAGGGCATTTGACTATTAACATGCCAGGTGTGGCTGGAGTAAATCAGTGAAATGTGGAAGGGGATCCCCAATAGCATCAGCCATGCCCGGATCGAGTCGAGGAAGTATTCACGTTCTACAGGTGTTGTGCTCATATAACTTTGTGCATTCTCAGACTTTTCGCCTTATCCCTAAGACTCATAATGGTTACATTCGAAGCCAACCCTACACCAAGACCGACACCCTGTCTCCAGGATAAGCACGCAAAGTGAAAAGCGGGTTCTTTCATTTGCTTAATCCCTGAGCCAGCGAGCTGAACAAAGCGGTGATAATGTTGTCGGATTGCCTGAGTTTCCATTAAAATGGATCGGATCGATATAAGCACACAAAGGGGGAAGTGCTTACTTATTATGAAACATAAACCACAGATGATGAAAATGCGTTGGTTGGGTGCTGCAGTGGTGTTATCCCTGTATACCTCATCGGCACTGGCCTTTAACATCGACGATGTCGCAAAACAGGCAAAATCGATGGCAGGCAAGAGCTACGAAGCGCCGAAAAGTAACTTGCCCTCCGTTTTCCGCGACATGAAATATGCGGACTATCAGCAGATCCAGTTCAATCACGATAAAGCGTACTGGAACAATATTAAGACCCCGTTCAAGCTTGAGTTTTATCATCAGGGTATGTACTTCGATACCCCTGTTGCCATCAATGAAGTGACGGCAACGGCGGTACGTAAAATCAAATACAGCCCGGATTACTTCAATTTTGGCGATGTGCAGCACGACAAAGATACGGTTAAAGATCTGGGCTTTGCAGGCTTCAAGGTGCTTTACCCGATCAACAGCAAAGATAAAAACGACGAAATCGTCAGCATGCTCGGCGCCAGCTACTTCCGCGTTATTGGCGCGGGACAGGTGTACGGGCTTTCTGCGCGCGGCCTGGCTATTGATACCGCGCTGCCATCAGGTGAAGAATTCCCACGTTTCCGCGAGTTCTGGATCGAACGTCCAAAACCAACGGATAAACGTCTGACTATCTACGCACTGCTGGATTCCCCGCGTGCAACGGGCGCGTACCGCTTTGTGATCATGCCTGGGCGTGACACGGTGGTTGACGTGCAGTCTAAAGTCTACCTGCGCGACAAAGTGGGTAAACTGGGCGTTGCGCCGCTGACCAGTATGTTCCTGTTTGGGCCGAACCAGCCGTCACCGGCGACCAACTTCCGTCCTGAACTGCACGATTCCAACGGCCTGTCTATTCATGCCGGTAACGGTGAGTGGATCTGGCGACCGCTGAACAACCCGAAACATCTGGCTGTCAGCAGCTTTGCGATGGAAAACCCGCAAGGTTTCGGCCTTCTGCAGCGTGGCCGTCAGTTCTCTCGCTTTGAAGATCTGGATGACCGCTACGACCTGCGTCCAAGCGCGTGGGTGACCCCGAAAGGTGACTGGGGCAAAGGGAAGGTTGAACTGGTTGAAATCCCAACCAATGATGAAACCAACGATAACATCGTCGCTTACTGGACGCCGGATCAGCTGCCGGAAGCCGGGAAAGAGATGAACTTCAAATACACGATCACCTTTAGCCGCGACGAAGACAAACTGCATGCGCCGGATAACGCGTATGTCATGCAGACTCGCCGTTCAACGGGTGACGTGAAACAGTCTAATCTTATCCGTCAGCCTGACGGTACCGTCGCTTTCGTGGTGGACTTCACCGGCCAGGACATGAAGAAACTGGCGCCGGATACTGCCGTGACCGCCCAGGCCAGCATCGGTGATAACGGTGAGATTGTTGAGAACACCGTACGTTACAACCCGGTAACGAAAGGGTGGCGTCTGACCCTGCGCGTGAAAGTGAAAGATCCGAAACAGACCACTGAAATGCGCGCTGCGCTGGTCAGTAACGATCAGCCGCTGAGTGAAACCTGGAGCTATCAGCTACCTGCCAATGAATAATACATCTGAATATATTGATGCCATGCCGCTGACGGATATCGAAAAAGCGGCACTGCCTGAGAGCAACATCCGCGCGGTACATGCCGCGCTGGATGGGGAACATCGTCAGTTTTCACGTGATGACGATTCTCCGCTGGGGTCAGTGAAGGCACGTCTGGAGCAGGCATGGCCGGACTCGCTGGCAGAAGGGCAGTTGATTAAAGACGACGAAGGACGCGATCAGCTTCAGGCGATGCCGAAAGCAACGCGTTCTTCCATGTTCCCCGACCCCTGGCGTACCAACCCGGTTGGCCGCTTCTGGGATCGCCTGCGCGGGCGTGACGTGACGCCACGCTATCTGTCGCGTCTGACAAAAGAAGAGCAGGCCTCCGAACAGAAATGGCGTACCGTGGGGACGATCCGTCGCTACATTCTTCTGCTGCTGACGCTGGCGCAGACGGTTGTCGCAACCTGGTACATGAAGACGATTCTGCCTTACCAGGGCTGGGCGCTGATCAACCCGGCAGACATGATGGGCCAGGATATCTGGGTCTCCTTCATGCAACTGCTGCCGTATATCCTGCAAAGTGGCATTCTTCTGCTGTTCGCCGTTCTCTTCTGCTGGGTCTCGGCCGGTTTCTGGACCGCGCTGATGGGCTTCCTGCAGCTGCTGATGGGACGAGACAAATACAGCATTTCGGCGTCTACGGTCGGGGATGAACCCCTGAATCCTGAGCACCGCACGGCGCTGATTATGCCTATCTGTAACGAAGACGTTGACCGCGTATTCGCGGGGCTGCGCGCAACCTGGGAGTCCGTTAAGGCGACCGGTAACGCCGCCCATTTCGACGTCTATATCCTGAGCGACAGCTACAATCCGGACATCTGCGTTGCCGAGCAAAAAGCCTGGATGGAGCTAATTGCAGAAGTACAGGGCGAAGGTCAGATCTTCTACCGTCGCCGCCGTCGTCGTGTGAAGCGTAAAAGCGGTAACATCGATGATTTCTGCCGTCGCTGGGGTAACCAGTACAGCTACATGGTGGTGCTGGACGCCGACTCGGTGATGAGCGGTGATTGTCTGAGCGGTCTGGTGCGTCTGATGGAAGCTAACCCGAACGCGGGTATCATCCAGTCTTCGCCAAAAGCGTCCGGCATGGACACGCTTTACGCGCGTTGCCAGCAGTTTGCCACCCGTGTTTACGGGCCGCTGTTTACTGCCGGTCTGCACTTCTGGCAGTTGGGTGAGTCCCACTACTGGGGTCACAACGCCATTATCCGCGTGAAGCCGTTTATTGAGCACTGTGCGCTGGCACCGCTGCCGGGCGAAGGTTCGTTTGCCGGCTCGATTCTGTCGCACGACTTCGTGGAAGCGGCGCTGATGCGTCGTGCAGGGTGGGGCGTCTGGATTGCCTACGATCTGCCTGGATCCTATGAAGAACTGCCGCCGAACCTGCTGGACGAACTTAAGCGTGACCGCCGCTGGTGTCACGGGAACCTGATGAACTTCCGTCTGTTCCTCGTGAAAGGAATGCACCCGGTTCACCGTGCGGTGTTCCTGACCGGCGTGATGTCTTATCTCTCCGCGCCGCTGTGGTTTATGTTCCTGGCGCTGTCCACGGCTCTGCAGGTGGTGCATGCGCTGACGGAGCCGCAGTACTTCCTGCAACCGCGTCAGCTGTTCCCGGTGTGGCCACAGTGGCGTCCGGAGCTGGCGATAGCGCTGTTTGCCTCCACCATGGTGTTGCTGTTCCTGCCGAAGCTGCTCAGTATCATTCTGATCTGGTGCAAAGGCTCGAAGGAGTATGGCGGTTTCTGGCGGGTAACGGTTTCACTGCTGCTGGAAGTGCTGTTCTCCGTGCTGCTGGCACCGGTGCGTATGCTGTTCCATACCGTGTTTGTGGTCAGCGCGTTCCTGGGCTGGGAAGTGGTCTGGAACTCACCGCAGCGTGATGATGACTCCACGCCGTGGGGTGAAGCCTTTATGCGTCACGGCTCGCAGCTGCTGCTGGGGCTGGTGTGGGCTGCTGGGATGGCATGGCTGGATCTGCGCTTCCTGTTCTGGCTGGCGCCGATTGTCTTCTCGCTGATCCTGTCGCCGTTTGTGTCGGTCATTTCAAGCCGCTCAACGGTTGGCCTGCGTACCAAACGCTGGAAGCTGTTCCTGATCCCGGAAGAGTATTCGCCGCCGCAGGTGCTGGTGGATACTGACACCTATCTGGAGCAGAACCGCCGTCGTACGCTGGATGATGGCTTTATGCACGCGGTGTTTAACCCGTCGTTTAACGCCCTGGCAACGGCAATGGCTACCGCGCGTCACCGTGCCAGTAAGGTGCTGGAGATTGCCCGCGATCGTCACGTTGAACAGGCGCTGAACGAGACGCCAGAGAAACTTAACCGCGACCGCCGTCTGGTGCTGTTAAGCGATCCGGTGACTATGTCGCGTCTGCACTACCGTGTGTGGTCTTCCCCGGAGCGCTACTCCTCGTGGGTGAACTACTACAACGATCTGAAGCTTAACCCGCTGGCGCTGAAGGCGAAGTAAGTGGCAACGTAGGGCGGGTAAGCAATGTGCCACCCGCCAGATAAAATACCGGCTTAAACGCCGGTATTTTTTTAGAGGTAACGGATGAAAATAATCATCGTCGTCATGATGGCATGTCTGCTGAGCGGCTGCGGCAGCATCATCAGTCGCACCATTCCGGGGCAGGGCCACGGGAATCAGTACTATCCGGGCGTGAAATGGGATGTCCGGGATTCCGCATGGCGCTATCTGACAGTGCTCGATCTGCCGTTCTCGCTGATTTTCGATACGCTGTTGTTGCCCATCGATGCCAGCCACGGCCCCTATGAGTAGCGGGAATTAACGCTCGTCCCATTCGTCAGCTGCGGTTTGACCTTCTTCCGTATCCAGCGATGGCTCGAGCTGAAATTCACCCTCATCCCACTCGTGCAGGGTGTTCTCTTCCAGCCACTCCTGACGCAACTCAATTTCGTCATAGTCACCATCAAAGACGGCCTGAGCTCCTTCACCGCTCAGGATCGGCAAACATTCGCCTTCTTCACCTTCGTCAGCAAAGAATTCGGCCTGCCACATAATATCTCCGTCCTGAAGGACATACTTTTGGATGTTGAGTTGTTGCACGTCCGCATCTTCTTCATCAACGCCGGGGTTATCGGCGAGGAACTCTTCACGAGCGGCATCAATAGCTTCTTCCAGCGTGGCGTACATGGTCATTGGTGTCTCCCTGTTTTCCAGAAGGTTTCAGGGAAAGAATAGCTGAATATCTGATTCTGCAAGTATGAATGCGAAAATAAGCCGTCACGTATTTGTCTTATTCCGCCACCGGCCGTAATGTCCGGGATAAACTGAACCACGAGTAAACCGCATTAAACAGTACTACGCCCGCCGTGACGATAAACACGGCGCGAAAACCGAAGCTGGCGGAGATCCCGGCCCCCACCAGCGGGCCGGTAACGTTGCCGATGTCGCGAAATGACTGGTTGTAGCTGAAGATACGCCCGGCGATCTGGTTCGTAGAGTTGTAAACCAGCAGGGTCTGGACGGCGGGCAGTAACGCCCCGTCGGCGGCACCCAGCAAAAAGCGCAGAACGCCCAGCTGCCAGGGTGATTGCACCATCGACATGGGAATGAGCAGCAGCACGGAGATCACCAGCGCACAAATCAGGATCTTTTCCGGGCCGACGCGGTCTCCCAGTTTCCCTAACCTCGGGGCGCTAAGCAGCGCCGCCACGCCGGGTACGGATGCAATCAGCCCGCTGATAAACGCAATGTTGCTCACGTTACCTGCCAGATCGCGAACGTACAGCGTCAGAATAGGGGCAATCGAACCGGTCGCGACCTGAATAATCAGGGTCGTCACGAACAGGCTCAGTACCAGTCTGGGGTTTTTGAGTGAAGCCAGCACATCCCGTGCGTGGAGCATCTCTTTTTTGGCGACGGGGGTGAAGTTTTCACGAATGCAGATCAGCGTAACGATAAAGCAGAGGAACAACACGCTGGCAGTAATGAAAAACACCGGGCGCAGGCCATAGCTGTCCGCCAGCAAGCCCCCCGCCAGAGGCCCCAGCAAGGCGCCGCTGACGCCTCCGGTTGAGAGCGTCCCGAGCGCCCAGCCGCTTTTATGACGCGGGATCTGGGTGGCGATCAGCGCATTCGCGTTGGGAATAAATCCTCCCAGCAGGCCAAGTAGCGCGCGCAAAATCAGAAACTGCCAGACGTTCTGCGCCACACCCATTAACGCCATGATGATGGCCATTCCCAGCGCCGAGCGCAGCAGCATGATTTTACGCCCTTTACGGTCGGCAAGGCCGCCCCAGAACGGCGAAGCAATGGCGGAGAAGAGGAAAGTGATGCTGAACACCAGACCAGACCACATATTGAGCGCACTGTGGCCCGTCACGCCCAGTTGTTCAACGTACAGGGGCAGAAAGGGCATCACGAGGCTAAACGCCGCGCCGGTAAGAAAACAGCCAAGCCAGGCAACCGTAAGGTTACGTTTCCAGTTTATGGGGGCATCTGAGGGTGACATAACAATCCGCATAATGAGGTGCAGCGCACCGTAAGGCATGAAGTAATAAGCCTGCTAATTATGCGCCTGGGTTATGATTGCCGCAATGAGGGAGAGCTTTTAAAGCTAAAACAGGGAGCGGCCCAAAGGGCCGCAGGGGGAATTAATAGCGGGACGGCGTACCTTCTGGCCGCGTTTTAAAGCGGCGGTGCAGCCACATGTACTGCTCCGGTGCGAGCATAATGCATTTCTCGACAATGCCGTTCATCCAGCGTGCGGTGGTTTCAGCATCATCCAGTGGAGGCGCCAGTTCGGGCTCCAGCATAATCAATTCGTAACCCGAACCATCCGGTTTGCGGCGCGGAACAAAAGGGACGATGGCGGCTTTGGACATGCGTGCCAGCATCCAGGTGCCCGTGGTGGTGGCCGCCTCTTCAACGGCAAAGAACGGAACAAATACGCTGGATTGCGGGCCGTAGTCGTGATCGGGGGCATACCAGACCACTTCACCTGATTTGAGGGCGCGGATCATACCCTTCAGATCCTTACGGTCGATCATGCTTTTGTTGGACCGCATACGGCCATTGGTCTGGATCAGATCAATAACCGGGTTGTCGTTTGGACGATAAACCCCAATGCCGGGTGCCTGCATACCGAACATACGGGCGCCGATTTCCAGGGTCAGAAAGTGTACGCCAATCAGCAGCACGCCCGTCTGATTCGCCTGCAGCGAATGTACCGGCTCCATCCCCGTACCGGCAACGACGCTCCAGCGTGCCATGCGTTTGTCCGGCCAGAACCACGCCATTCCTGTTTCCATCAGCCCCATGCCGACAGACTCAAAATTCCTGGTCACCATGTCATGACGTTCAGCCTCGCTCATGTCCGGAAAGCACAGTTCAAGGTTGCGGTAGGCGATTCTGGCGCGACGCTTCATAAACATTTGCGCAAGACGACCCAGGCTTTTGCCCAGACGGAAAATAACCGGGTAGGGGAGTTGGACCAGAAGCCATAAAAAGCCAATGCCAAGCCAGGTCAACCAATAGCGAGGATGCAAAAGGGTGACGGTAAATTTCGGTAATTGGGTCATGTCGGTCCTGTTTTCTAACGTCCTGAAGGTCTTAGTGTCTCATTTTTTACTACATAGCCAAAATGTCTGATGTCGAAACGCGCGCTAATGCAGCAAATGTTATGACGCATAGTTCAGGCTGACAGAAATGTAGCGTAAATTGTGTGGATGTAAATTGTTATTGTTTGCTATATGATGCCGACCGATTTTCCTTTCTCAATAACGATTGCAGGACTTGTACACCATGCCAGTGTTACACAACCGCGTATCGAATGAGATGTTGAAGGCGCGTATGTTGGCTGAAACCGAACCGCGCACCACCATCTCATTCTATAAATACTTCACGATCAACGATCCGCAAGCGACCCGCGATGAGCTCTATAAAGCCTTCACTGCGTTGAACGTCTTTGGGCGCGTCTATCTGGCGCGTGAAGGTATCAACGCCCAGATCAGCATCCCGGAAAGCAACGTGAGTGCCTTCCGCGATTTTCTTTACGGCTTCGATCCGGCGCTGAACGGCTTACGCCTGAACATCGCCCTGGACGATGACGGTAAATCATTTTGGGTGCTGCGTATGAAAGTGCGTGAGCGCATCGTGGCAGACGGCATTGACGACCCGGCCTTCAACCCGGCCGACGTGGGGGAATACCTGAAGGCGGCGGAAGTCAATGCGATGCTTGATGACCCTGACGCGGTATTCATCGATATGCGTAACCACTACGAATATGAAGTGGGCCATTTCGAGAACGCAATGGAAATCCCGGCCGACACCTTCCGCGAGCAACTGCCGAAAGCGGTTGAGATGATGCAGGAACATAAAGATAAGAAAATCGTTATGTACTGCACCGGCGGTATTCGCTGCGAAAAAGCCAGCGCGTGGATGAAACATAACGGATTTAATAAGGTCTGGCATATCGAAGGCGGTATCATCGAGTATGCCCGCCGTGCCCGTGAGCAGGGGTTACCGGTGCGTTTTATCGGTAAAAACTTTGTCTTTGACGAGCGAATGGGTGAGCGTATTTCAGAAGACGTGATTGCCCATTGCCACCAGTGCGGCGCACCGTGCGATACCCACACCAACTGCAAAAATGACGGTTGTCATCTGCTGTTTATTCAGTGCCCGGCGTGCGCAGAGAAATTTAACGGCTGCTGTAGCGAACTGTGCAGTGAAGAGAGCATGCTGCCGGAAGAGGAGCAGCGCCGCCGTCGTGCGGGACGTGAAAACGGCAATAAGATTTTTAATAAATCCCGTGGTCGCCTGAATACCAAACTGGGTATTCCTGACCCGGAATGATAATGACGCCCGGCAACGTCAAACCCTGCCGGGCGTGTTTATTATGCCTTCTGCTGAACACCTTCAACGGAAATAATCAGTTCTACGTCCTGAGACGCCGGACCCAAATCCGTGGTGATATTAAAATCTTTCAGATGAATTTTCCCTGCGGCTTCAAAACCTGCGCGTTTGCCACCCCACGGATCGTCACCCTGGCCGAGTAATTTGGCTTCCAGGGTCACCGGTTTCGTGACGCCATTGAGCGTGAGATTACCGGTAATATTCAGCTTCTCACCTTCTTTCTTCACCTCGGTCGACGTAAAGGTCGCCTGTGGGAATTTTGATACATTCAGGAATTCCGCACTACGCAAATGTTTATCGCGCTCTGCATGGTTGGTGTCGACGCTATTCGTATTAATGGTCACATTGACCTTATCGGCGGCAGGATTTTTATCGTCAAAGGTGAATGTGCCGTCAAAATCTTTAAAGGTACCGTACAGCCAGCTATAACCGAGGTGCTGAATACGGAAATTGACGAAAGCATGCTGGCCTTCTTTATCAATTTTATAATCAGCCGCCACGGCAGAACCGGTGGTGAATAACAGAGAACCTAATGCGATACCCAGCAGGTGTTTTTTCATTTTATGCTCCAGAGTCAACTGACGAACGGCCAAGCATGCGCTTTAACGTATCGTCTTTATCGATGAAATGGTGTTTAAGGGCGGCAAGCCCGTGCAGGACAGACAGGATCACCACGCTCCACGCGAGCCAGAGATGCACCACGCCTGCGGTGTCGGCCTGAACCCCTGCGTCAGAGAGCGTGGCCGGAACCTCAAACAGGCCAAAGACGTTAATCGGCTTGCCGTCTGCAGTGGAAATGAGATACCCGCTAATCAGAATGGCGAACAGCAGGATATAGAGCGTAACGTGCGCGGCAACCGCGCTGACACGCGTTAATTTACTGTGGGTTTTGGGCGCGGCGGGCGGCGGGGAAATGTGACGCCAGATCACGCGAATAACCAACGTCATCATCAGCAGGATGCCGATGCTTTTATGCAGTTCTGGTGCCTGGTGATACCAGCCATCGTAATAACTGAGCGTCACCATCCACAGACCCAGTCCGAACATTGCATAAACGGTAAGAGCAACTATCCAGTGTAAACACATGGATATTATTCCGTAGCGCTGAGAGGAGTTACGCAATTGCATCAGAATGACCATTCGAAGAAAAACAGAATAGTAAAAATGAACGGGAATAAATGATATTGCAACTGAAATAATTGAATATAGATTTTTATTTTATTTATTTCAGCAGTTTTGAAAATGATCCGCAAATGTAATTCAATCGCTTCGTCCAAGGCGGAATAAGCAGCAAGCAAAAGATTAAGCTAACCTAAAGTAATGTCAGTAATTGTCAGCTTCACTTTTCAGTAAAATACAATGTAAATAATATCAATGAGTGCCAGCAGCACCCATAATAAAATATAGAGCATAAAATGCTCACGAATGTTATTGATAAGAAAGCCAACGATCCTGCGCATAATGTCCCGTTTTCAGTCTGGAAAACGGGTTCCGGACGTCCGAAACCCGCGGCGGATTATCTGCTAAAACGCGAAAGTGAGAAGGGGGTGAGATCAAACTGCGGTGCGATCCCCTGGGCAAACTGCGCAGCGATTTCGCCCAGCACGGAGGCGAACTTGAAGCCATGACCACTGAGGCCAGTGATAAGCAGCGTGTTGTCATGCCCCGGCAGGGTGTCAATGATGAAGTCTTCGTCCGGCGTGTTGTCGTAGGTGCAGGCAGCACCATACAGTAAACCGCCTACGCCCGGCAGGATATTGCGCAGGAAGGTAAACGCTTCGGAGCCATCCTGTGGGTATGCGCCGAACGGTTTACGCTCTTCAGGGGAGGAGATCGCCTGCCCGCCATTGTGTTTTCCGATTTTGAGCGCGTCTTTCTCAGACGGGAAGCCGTAAAACTGATCGCCGTTCGGTAACTCCCCGGTAAATGCCGGGAATTTATTCTGTGCACTGTAACGGCCATCCGACTGGAACCAGGAGAAGACCTTGCGCACCGGCTGAACAGGCAGATCGGGCAGCAGACGGGTGACCCAGGTACCTGCGCTAATCAGCAGACGGGACGCTGAATATTCTCCGTCCGCAGTGGTGACCGTAACGCCGTCAGCGTGATGAGTGAGGGATTCCACCGGGCAGTTAAAGAGCTGAGCGCAGCCCGCTTTTTCCGCAAGATCGATCCAGGTTTTGATGGCCGTTTCACTGTGTAAGACACCGGAGTTGGCTTCAAACAGGCCGATATAATCGTCCGGGACGGCAATCTCTGGCCAACGGGCCATGATGCCTGCCGCGTCCAGCTTCTCCACATCAAGATTAAACGCTTTCGCACTCTGCTCAACGTTGGCCAGAAAATCAGAGCTAGCAGGGCCCAGGTTGATGATGCCCGTGCGTTCGAAAATGCGTTCTTCCGTCAGCTTCGCCAGTTCATCCCATAGCGTCTGGGCGCGGAGCACCAGCGGAACATAGCGCTCGCCTTCACCGTAGGCGTGGCGAATAAGCCGGGTGTCGCCATGATGGCTGCCCTCTGCATGGGGAGGACGGTGGGCATCGATCATCAGGACCTTCAGACCCGCTTGCGTTGCGTAATAACCGGCGGCAGACCCCACGGATCCGCTACCAATAATGATTAAGTCGTATCTCATATCCATCTCTCGAACTCACGCTTTGTTAGCAGAGTAATTAACTATGCGGGCTGACACAAGGGAGAAATAAATAAGGCACCCGGAGGGTGCCTGTTGAGCGAAGAATAGGTATAAACCTAGTGCCGTTTATACTCATTTTCCTGATAGTCGCCAGATTCTATTTTGGCAATACCTGCCTCTAAAATAGAAATAAACTGACGGGCGACGTCTGTTGTAAGCCACAGCGTCTGTCCAACTTCCGCTTCTTCACGGTTGAGTTGATTCGGGGTCTGGTAGTGCAAACGCAGCATCAGCGCATCGTAGCTATCTACGGTACTGATATCCCAGCCAACAAGCGGATGGGTCTGGATGACTTCGCTATTCTTTTCCATTATAACCCCCTTAATGCGTGTTAGAAGACAACGGCTCCGAGGTTCAATGCATGTTTTTCTGAAAGCATCTTCAGTATACAAGTAATAAGGGTTCGCAAGGGAAAAATAAACAGTTGGCAACACATTTTTCTGCTTTTTAGGATTGTTCGAACAATAAAACACCACCTTGTTCACGATTTTTAAATTTGTTGCCGAATTAATTTGAACGAACCGGATTTCAGACGAAAAAAAGCCGGGGCGACCCGGCAAAAAAGAACAATGAGGGAGCAAGATTAATCTGTGATGAACCAGTCGTCGGCGCTTTCCCAGGTTTCCTGCAGGATTTCGCTGATACGGTCTTTATCTTCTTTCGCGCCACCAATGACGGAGAGGTTGTTTGCCGCCGCATAACGAACCGTTACGGCACCAGCGTTGTCAGGGAAAGTACTGTTAATACGGCGGGATAATTCACCGGCCAGCGCATCAAGCGCGCCAGCAGGCAGAACGGTTGTTTTGGCTATGGTGACTTCAATACGCATAAATGCCCCCTGTGTAATATACTGTTTATTTATACAGGTATATTATGGGTTTGACAACAAGGGGCACTGTTTTTTTAGCGTTTTACCGTCCAGTTGACGGTTTCTCCGGCAAGGAATGGGATGAGCGTGTCATCCGTCAGCGGAATGGCCTCGTCCACGCGGCTCTCTTTACGCTCCAGTTCAATGAACGTTTCGTTGACCGGCAGCCCGTAGAAGCGTGGTCCATTGAGCGAGCAGAACGCTTCGAAATGCTGCAGTGCATTCATCTCTTCAAACACGGTGGCGTAGCTGGCGAGTGCGGTAGGGGCATTAAAGCAGCCTGCGCAACCGCAGCTGGCCTCTTTGCGGTGGCGTGCATGAGGCGCGGAGTCCGTGCCGAGGAAGGCGCGGGAGAAACCGCTGGCAACGAGTTCACGCAGCGCCTGCTGATGAACGTTACGCTTCAGAATGGGCAGGCAATAGAGATGCGGACGAACGCCGCCAACCAGCATGTGGTTGCGGTTAAACATCAGGTGCTGTGGCGTGATGGTGGCGGCAATCAGTTCATTGCCATCGCGGACATACTCTGCGGCATCTTTGGTGGTGATGTGTTCAAACACCACTTTAAGCGCAGGAAGACGCTGGCGCAGCGGCTCCATTACGGTTTCGATAAAGCGGGCTTCACGGTCGAAGATATCAATGTCGGCGTGGGTCACTTCACCATGTACCAGCAGCGGCATGCCCAGTTTTTGCATGCGCTCCAGAACCGGCATGATGGCGTCAATACTGGTGACACCGTGGCTGGAGTTGGTGGTAGCGTTAGCCGGGTAGAGTTTCGCCGCGGTGAACACGCCTTCGTTAAAGCCGCGTTCCACTTCATTCGGATCGAGGGTGTCGGTCAGATAGCAGGTCATCAGCGGAGTGAAATCATGTCCTGCCGGCACGGCATCAAGAATTCGCTGGCGATAAGCCATAGCGGCGTCAACGGTGGTGACTGGTGGAACCAGGTTAGGCATGACAATCGCGCGGCCATAAATTTCGCTGGTATACGGCACGACGGTTTTCAGCATATCGCCATCACGCAGATGGATATGCCAGTCGTCAGGGCGGCGGATTTTAAGAACCTGGGGTTGTGCAGTCATGGAAGCTCCGGCTTGTCAGGAATCAGTCATTAGGATGGCTGTTTTTGCCGGACACAAATAATAAGCGGAAACGTTTTCGTTTGCACACTTTTCCGTAAAAAAAGGGCGCTTTTGCGCCCCTTCAGGTTAATCGGTGAATGGAATAACGATCTCTCCCGGTTTCACCTCGATGCCTTTGGCATATTTTTTCGCCAGCGCCTCACCCTTGCTCTTGTCTTCACTTAAGACATAGGCCGGCTGCTGGTTAAAGTAGTTGCGCAGGGACTGGTTCAGGTAGGGCATCAGGGTCTGCATCACCGGTTTCATCTTGTCCGGCGTGACGTCCGCGTCTACCACTTCCATCTCCTGCAGGAAGATGGCCCCTTTCTCTTTGTTAAAGACCGGCAGCGCCTTGAGCTTCAGCTTAATGTTGGCTTTCTGGTTACCGAAGAGAGAGGTCATATCGAGATTGGCATCCCCGGCGAGAGTGACTTTATTCGGCTCTTCGCGCCCAATCTGGCTGGTGAGGTTGCTGAGGACGATATGCGCATCGGCAAGCCCCGGCACACCAATGTCTTTTGAAAAGTTATTATGTTTTTCCAGCGCCTGATTAATTTCCTGCTCACTGACGGTGTATTGCGTAAGCTGGTTACAACCTACCAGCAGGCCGCTGACAATGAATGCGGCGGCAATGACAATTTTTTTCATAGTGTTCCTCAACGAAAAATCGGCGCTACTGTCCTGTTACGCCAGTATGTCAGGGTGAAATAGCGGAAACCAGCAGAAAAAACTGATAATGGCGGCGGGAGAGGCCCCGCCGCAGGGAATATTATGCCCCAGGTTCGAGCATGCCGCTCGCGCTGCGCTTCTGGCTGAATTGCCACCACAGCGCAAGGAGCGTCATAAAGCCGACCACGCCGAGCATGACCCAGGGCAGTTCCGGCTGGCTTAGGGCTTTTCCGGCATCGAACAGCCAGCCGCCGCCGGCGTAACCCAATGCACCGCCAAAGGCCAGCCCCAGGCGGCTGAACCCCATATAGCTGCCGCGAGCGCGCGCGTCGGCAAGCGAGGCGCTCAGCGTTTCACGAGCCGGTTCGGCAATAATGGAGCCGATATAGAAGGTGCAAATCAGCGTAAACAGCTGCTGGAGCGAGTTCACCAGCCCGATGGGCATCATGCTGAGCGTCATCAATAACAGCCCGGCCATCAGGCGATGCTCCAGTCGAAAACGCCGTTCGCTCCAGCGGGCGATCGGGTAGAGCAGGGTCAGAGAGAGGCAGGCTTCTATGGCGTACATCCATTTTACGGCGGCCGGGGTGCCCGCAATGTCGTTTACCATGATCGGCAGCATCAGCATGACCTGAACGGCCAGCATGTAATACCCCGTCAGGGTCAGCACGTACGTAACAAAGCGTTTGTCTCGCAGCACGCGGCCAAGACCTTCGCGTACGGGGGCTTTGACCGTCGACAGTTTCCATGCCGGCAGAAACAGGGCATTAAAGAGCGCACACAGAATAAAGAGCAGCGCACCCGCCGCGCAGACCAGACGAAAGTCGTACTGCAACAGCCAGCTTCCCAGCAGGGCGCCAATTACCGCCCCGGCACTGTCCTGCATCATCAAAATTGAGAAGAAGCGTCCCCGGTGCAGCGGACGAATGAGTTTAACCACCAGCGCGGTGCGCGGCGGGTCAAACAGGGTGCCACCGATACCGGAGAGGAAGCAGGAAAACCACAGCAGCCACGGCTCCTGGGCAATTGCCATAGTGGCGAAGCCTGCCGCGCGTAGCAGCATGCCCGTCACGATCATCGGTTTGGCACCAAAGCGGTCGGCGATGGCGCCACCAAACACGCCCAGACCCTGCTGGACAAACTGGCGTAACCCGAGCGCGATACCGACCATCAGTGCCGCCCAGCCCATTTGATCGACAAAGCGGATCGAGATGAGGGGAAACACAACAAAAAAGCCGAGCACGACCAGCATGTTATCGACTAGCAGGAAATATTTACCCAGGCTCCTGGCCTGTGATATGCGGGACATTTTCCCTCCAGGGAAAACAGGATGGTGAGCACGCTAACATTCTGCGGTGTCGCCACGTTTTTTCCCACCCCCGCGCGTGACAATATTTTTTTATCAAAAGAGCGCTTTGATAGAGAGTTCTCATCGAAAAATGTGAAAAGAGGTCAAAATGGTATGTCACTGTTTTCACAGACGGCACAGGCGCAGGTATAGTAAAGCTAATGGGTAAGCAGAAGTGACGGGAAGGAGTGGTATCGATGTTTGGCTATCGCAGTAATGTGCCAAAAGTGCGTCTGACAACGGACAGGCTGGTTGTTCGTCTGGTGCACGAGCGTGATGCCTGGCGTCTGGCGGATTATTACGCCGAGAATCGCCAGTTTTTAAAACCCTGGGAACCCGTTCGGGATGAGAGCCACTGCTACCCTTCCGGCTGGCAGGCGCGCCTCAGCATGATTGCAGAATTCCACAAGCAGGGAAGCGCGTTCTATTTCGCGCTGCTGGATCCGGAGGAAAAAGAGATCATCGGCATTGCCAACTTTTCCAACGTGGTGCGCGGATCGTTTCACGCCTGCTACCTCGGCTACTCCATCGGCCAGAAATGGCAAGGGCAGGGGCTGATGTATGAGGCGCTAACGGTGGCGATCCGTTATATGCAGCGCACTCAACATATCCATCGCATTATGGCGAACTACATGCCACACAATCAGCGCAGCGGTAATTTGCTCGCGCGGTTGGGGTTTGAGAAAGAGGGGTATGCTAAAGATTATCTGCTGATAGACGGAGAGTGGCGCGACCACGTACTGACAGCATTAACCACCCGGGACTGGACGGCAGGCCGCTAAGGAGAAGAGATGAAATATCAGTTAAGCGCAACAGAAGCGCGTGTGATTGGCTGCCTGCTGGAAAAACAGGTCACCACGCCGGAACAGTATCCGCTCTCCGTCAATGCCGTGACGATGGCGTGTAACCAGAAAACCAACCGTGAGCCGGTGATGAATCTCGGCGAACATGAGGTGCAGGATATTCTCGATGAACTGGTTAAACGCCATTACCTGCGCATGGTCAGCGGTTTCGGTAACCGCGTGACCAAGTACGAGCAGCGGTTTTGCAATTCTGAGTTCGGCGATCTGAAGCTGAGTGCCGCCGAGGTGGCGGTGATCACCACGCTGTTACTGCGCGGCGCGCAAACACCCGGTGAACTGCGCACCCGGGCCTCCCGCATGCATGAGTTCGCCGATATGCAGGAGGTTGAGCAGACCCTGGACGGGCTTGCCACCCGCGAGGATGGCCCTTATGTGGTACGTCTGGCGCGCGAGCCGGGGAAACGTGAAAGCCGCTATATGCACCTGTTCAGCGGTGAGGTTGATCCGTCAACGGTGTTGGCAGATTCGGCTGCCCCCGCCGCGCATGACAGCCTCGCAGCACGCGTAGAGGCGCTGGAGGAAGAGGTGGCCGGGCTGAAACAACGCCTGGATGCATTGCTGGCACATTTAGGAGACTGACGGTGAAAAAATTACGCGTTGGCGTGGTAGGGCTGGGCGGTATTGCGCAAAAGGCCTGGCTGCCTGTTCTGGGGGCCGCGACGGACTGGACGCTGCAAGGGGCGTGGTCACCTACCCGCGAGAAGGCCGAGCGGATCTGCGAAACCTGGCGCATGCCGTATGCGGCATCGCTTCAGGATCTGGCGCGCGACTGCGATGCGGTCTTTGTGCACACCTCTACCGCCACCCATTATCAGGTGGTCAGCGAATTACTGAATGCCGGGGTCCACGTTTGTGTGGATAAACCCCTGGCGGAAAACATTCAGGATGCCGAACGGCTGATTGAACTCGCTGCACGCAAAAAACTGACGCTGATGGTGGGCTTCAATCGCCGTTTTGCGCCGCTTTACCAGCAGTTGAAGGCCCGGTCTGGTGGGCTCGCGTCCCTGCGAATGGACAAGCATCGTACCGACAGCGTCGGACCGAACGATCTGCGCTTTACTCTTCTGGATGATTACCTGCACGTGGTAGATACGGCGCTCTGGCTAACCAACGGGCAAGCCCAGCTTAAAAGCGGCACCCTGTTGACCAACGATCAGGGCCAGATGGTTTACGCTGAGCACCATTTTGCTCTTGAGCATCTGCAGGTCACCACCAGCATGCATCGCCGGGCCGGCAGTCAGCGGGAGTCTGTGCAGGCGGTCACTGAGGGGGCTCTGTATGACATTACCGACATGCGCGAATGGCGCGAAGAGAAAGGCAGCGGCGTGGTCACGCTACCGGCGCCTGGCTGGCAAAGCACCCTTGAGCAGCGCGGCTTTGACGGATGCGCCCGCCACTTTATCGCCTGTGTGCAAAATCACACGGTTCCGGAAACATCCGGTGAGCAGGCCATCATGGCACAACGCATTGTGGAGCGGCTCTGGCGAGAGGCCATGAGCGAATAATTCTCTGTAACATCTGCCGATAGTAATTCCCTTAAATCCGGGTAGACTAAGCGCCGTTTGTTGGTTTCAATGGGTGGCGCTTTCGCTTACCCGTTCTGGAAATCCGTAGGGTTGTGGGAATTCTCATTAATGAACTTATTAAAATCGCTGGCGGCAGTCAGCTCGATGACCATGTTTTCCCGCGTGCTGGGTTTTGCGCGCGATGCGATTGTGGCAAGAGTATTTGGTGCAGGGATGGCAACGGACGCCTTTTTCGTCGCGTTCAAATTGCCGAATTTATTGCGTCGCATTTTTGCCGAGGGGGCATTTTCCCAGGCATTCGTTCCTATCCTGGCGGAATATAAAAGCAAGCAGGGTGAAGACGCCACGCGCGTGTTTGTCGCTTACGTTTCAGGCCTCCTGACGCTGGCCCTGGCGATCGTAACGGTGCTCGGGATGCTGGCTGCGCCCTGGGTGATTATGGTGACGGCACCCGGCTTTGCGGACTCGGCAGATAAATTTGCCCTGACCACTCAACTGTTGCGTATTACCTTTCCTTATATTCTGCTGATCTCCCTGGCCTCGCTGGTGGGGGCAATCCTCAATACCTGGAACCGTTTTTCCGTTCCGGCCTTTGCGCCAACCTTCCTTAACATCAGCATGATTGGCTTTGCGCTGTTCGCCGCGCCCCATTTCAACCCGCCGGTGCTGGCGCTGGCCTGGGCGGTGACGGCAGGTGGCGTGTTGCAACTGGCGTATCAGCTGCCGCATCTGAAGAAAATCGGCATGCTGGTTCTGCCGCGAATTAATTTCCGTGACGCCGGTGCGATGCGCGTGATTAAGCAGATGGGGCCTGCCATTCTCGGGGTTTCGGTTAGCCAGATCTCGCTTATCATCAACACTATCTTCGCCTCTTTCCTCAAATCCGGTTCCGTTTCGTGGATGTATTACGCGGACCGTTTGATGGAGTTTCCCTCCGGGGTGTTGGGGGTGGCGCTGGGGACCATTCTCCTGCCGTCGCTGTCGAAAAGTTTTGCCAGCGGAAACCATGACGAATATTGCCGTCTGATGGACTGGGGGCTGCGTCTCTGCTTCCTGCTGGCGCTGCCGAGTGCGGTAGCGCTGGGGATCCTCGCGCAGCCGCTGACCGTTTCCCTGTTCCAGTACGGCAAATTCACCGCTTTTGACGCGTCAATGACGCAGCAGGCGCTGATTGCCTACTCGGTGGGGCTGATGGGGCTGATCGTCGTTAAAGTGCTGGCACCAGGGTTCTACTCGCGCCAGGACATCAAAACGCCGGTGAAAATTGCCATTGTGACGCTGATTATGACTCAGCTGATGAACCTGGCCTTTATTGGCCCGCTGAAGCACGCCGGTCTGGCCTTATCTATTGGTCTTGCGGCCTGTCTCAACGCCGGGCTGTTGTACTGGCAGTTGCGTAAGCAGGATATCTTCACGCCGCAACCGGGCTGGAAAAGCTTCTTTGTGCGTCTGATCGTTGCGGTGCTGGTTATGGCAGCGGCGTTGCTTGGCATGCTGCATGTCATGCCGGAATGGTCGCAGGGCACCATGCTTTACCGTCTGATGCGGCTGATGGCCGTTGTGGGTGTTGGGGTTGTGGCCTACTTTGCGACGCTCGCGGTGCTGGGCTTCAAAGTGAAAGAGTTTGCCCGCCGTACCGCATAAACGCCAAAAGGGGAGTTCACCTTAGGGTGCTCCCCGCTGCCTGATTTGTCGCCAGGGCTTCAAATCGAAATCTTTTTCCCGCCCGTGACACGTGCCGTTGATGTTTGACCATCCGCACCGTACAGCCCGGGCTCTTTATGCGGCTTTAACACCTCAAGCGCTTGCTGATTACGCTCAATCTGGCCTTCCAGCAGCCAACCGTTGTGCTGATTAAGATGGCGCAGATGCTGGGTTTTTTCTGTAATGGTCTGCCAGCGTTCTACAATATCGTCATTCGCACTGCGCTTAGGATCTTGCTCAGCGCGACGCTGTTGTTCCAGATAATCCAGCGTCGCCAGAAGCGAACTTTTATCTTCCGTAATACGCTGCAACGCGCT
This sequence comes from Enterobacter cloacae complex sp. 394F7, assembly GCF_057320385.1. Taxonomy (NCBI): domain Bacteria; kingdom Pseudomonadati; phylum Pseudomonadota; class Gammaproteobacteria; order Enterobacterales; family Enterobacteriaceae; genus Enterobacter; species Enterobacter cloacae complex sp. 394F7. Next base: position 192,573 of record NZ_JBXWCS010000008.1, read on the forward strand.
GCCGTTGATCTGACCGGAAGAGAGGTGCTGTTGCTCCGCGTCCATGACCGTTTTCAGGTCGTTCAGGACAACCGTCATTTGATCCAGTATTTCTGACAGTCGACTCATACGGTTAGTTACTCTGTAAGAAACTCTGTGCTTCCTGAATCAGGGCGTCAGCAATTTTGCTGGTATCCATCTTCAGCTCACCATTACGAATAGCCGTTTTCAGCGCTTCCACGCGTTCCATATTGATATCGCTGCTGCCTGGCTGCATCAGTTTTGCCTGAGCATCGCTCAGGGTGACGCTGGTGCTGTTGGACGTTGACGGTTTTTCCACACGCGTTTTCTGCGGCGTGGCGTCATTCGTTTCGCGAGGCTGTACAGCGCTTACCGGCTTCAGGGCTGATGTACGATCAATGCTCATAGTGTTGTCCTCATCGAGGGTTCGCGGCGTTGGCGCCTGACATCATCATTAGTTGATTATTTATCGGCAGTTGCAGCGATTTCTTTAAAAAGATTATAGGTTAATCAGAATATTCCCATCAGAATCGACGGTTCCGCTAACCACCTGGCCTGAGGACATCCTGACGCGGGCATTTTGCGCCACCGCGGCATTGTTTAATGCCTTCCCTTCACTGTTTATCTGAAAACCATCGCCGTTGGCCACCACCATCACCTGCTGACCCGCTTTAACCCGCCATGCCTGACGCAGCATGGAGAGCTGTATCGGCTGGCCTGGCGCGACATCACGCAGGCTGACGGCATCTTGTGCCTGGTTAATGTCAAGCATGGTGCGCGGCGGAAGCTGATCCAGACGACCGCGTTTCAGAGTCACACTGCTGGCGTGCAACATGCTGCCGCGAGCAATGGGAACGGCGGCCACAACATAATTGCCCGTCGCCTGTACCGCAACCTGTAAATAGCGTTTTTCACCCGGACAGCGCGCCAGCACGTTCACGTTCCCCCACAGTTTTGTGGTGCCCGTTACGCTGAACGACGGCTGCTCACAGGAGGGATAGAGATTAGGTGGCGTGCGCACGGTGACGTTGACTTCGTCGCTAAAGCCCGCCAGTTGCTGAGCAAAGAAAGCCGTCAGTTGATCCTGTACTTCAGCCTGTACCAGGGGGCTGAAAAGCAGGGCCGTAGCCACCAGGCCGCGTTTTAACGTTTGCATCGCACATTCCACCGTTACCCGAATTGAGAGGATTCTACCTGCAGTGGTTTTGCATCAACGGAATAAATAGCGACGCATTTTGCGCTTATTCCGTCGATAGGGGTGACGGGGTGAGATTTAAGCTGTGAACTGAAATTTTGCCATCAGCGGAGGAGACATGCTCGATAAACTCGACGCCGCGTTACGTTTTCAGCAGGAAGCGCTCAATTTACGCGCCCAGCGGCAGGAGATTTTAGCCGCCAATATTGCCAACGCCGATACGCCAGGGTATCAGGCGCGCGATATTGATTTTTCCAGTGAGCTTAAAAAAGTGATGGAGCGTGGACGTGCAGAAGGGAGCAGTGTCGCGCTCGCTCTGACCTCCTCACGCCATATTCCTGCTCAGGCGATGACGGCGCCCACGACCGATTTACTTTATCGCATTCCCGACCAGCCTTCACTCGACGGTAACACCGTGGATATGGACCGGGAGCGTACGCAGTTTGCCGATAACAGCCTGAAATACCAGATGGGCCTGACCGTACTCGGCGGACAGATCAAAGGCATGATGAACGTCCTGCAGGGGGGCAACGGATAAATGGCCTTGCTGAATATTTTCGATATCGCCGGCTCGGCGTTAACCGCGCAGTCCAAGCGCCTGAACGTGGCTGCCAGTAACCTGGCGAACGCCGACAGCGTGACCGGACCTGACGGACAGCCTTATCGTGCAAAGCAGGTGGTGTTCCAGGTGGATGCTGCACCAGGCGCGGCGACGGGCGGGGTGAAAGTCTCTGACGTGGTGGAAAGCCAGGCACCGGACAAGCTGGTGTATGAGCCCGGCAACCCGCTGGCGGATGCGAACGGTTACGTGAAAATGCCAAACGTGGATGTGGTGGGGGAGATGGTGAACTCCATGTCCGCCTCACGTAGCTACCAGGCAAACGTCGAAGTGCTTAATACCGTGAAGAGCATGATGCTCAAAACCCTCACTCTCGGCCAGTAAAGGAGACATGCATGTCCATCGCCGTTAATGTGAATGATCCAACGAACTCGGGCGTCAGTGGCGCCAAAAGTTCGACGGGTTCCAGCTCCCTGACGGGAAGTAACGCCTCCGATCTGCAAAGCAGCTTTCTGACGCTGCTGGTGGCACAGCTGAAGAACCAGGATCCCACCAACCCCATGCAGAACAACGAACTGACCACGCAGCTTGCGCAGATCAGTACCGTCAGCGGCATTGAGAAACTCAATACCACACTCGGCTCTGTTTCCGGGCAAATTGATAACAGCCAGTCCCTGCAGGCTGCGAGCCTGATTGGTCACGGGGTGATGATCCCGGGCACCACGATCCTGGCGGGCACCAGCACTACCGAAGGCAACACGACCACCACCACCACGCCGTTTGGCGTTGAACTGCAGCAGGCGGCCGACAAAGTCACCGCGACGATCACCGACGCTACCGGTGCCGTGGTTCGCACGATTGATATCGGCGAACTGAAGGCGGGCGTTCATACCTTTACCTGGGATGGCAGCCTGGCCGACGGCACCAAAGCGCCAAACGGTTCTTACAAAGTGGCAATCAGTGCCAGCAATGGCTCTACCCAGCTGGTGGCTCAGCCGCTGCAGTTTGCGCTGGTCCAGGGCGTCATTAAAGGTAGCGATGGCAACAAACTGGATTTGGGTACTTCTGGTACCACCACACTCGACGAAGTTCGGCAGATTATCTAAGCCTTAACACTTATCAGGAGTAAGTCATGGCCTTTTCTCAAGCGGTCAGCGGCCTGAATGCTGCGGCCACCAACCTGGACGTCATTGGCAACAACATCGCCAACTCCGCGACCTATGGTTTTAAATCCGGTTCTGCTTCATTTGCAGATATGTTTGCCGGTTCCAAAGTGGGTCTGGGCGTAAAAGTTGCAGGCATTACCCAGGACTTTACCGACGGCACCACCACCAATACCGGTCGTGGCCTGGACGTTGCCATCAGCCAGAACGGTTTCTTCCGTATGGTCGATGCTAACGGCTCGGTGTTCTACAGCCGTAACGGCCAGTTCAAGCTGGACGAAAACCGTAACCTGGTGAACATGCAGGGGATGCAATTAACCGGTTATCCGGTTGCCGGGACGCCATCAACGGTTCAGACCGGTGCGAACCCACAGCCTATTAATATCCCGACCACGCTGATGGCCGCGAAGGCCACCACCACGGCTTCCCAGCAGATTAACCTCAACTCCACCGATACCGCACCGACCACCGCCTTTGATCCGGCCAACCCGGATACTTACAACAAAAAAGGTACGGTCACCGTCTTTGACAGCCAGGGTAATGCGCACAACATGAACCTGTTTTACGTCAAAGATGCGACCCCGGCTAACTCCTGGAAAGTGTATGCCCAGGACGGTAGCGTGGCAGGCAGCACGGCCTCTCTCGCCACGACGCTGACCTTCAACAACAACGGTACGCTGATCGGCGGTGGCAACATCAACCTGACTACTGCGACCATTCCTGGTGCCACGCCTGCGACCTTCGCCATGAGTTTTGCGAACTCCATGCAGCAGAACACCGGTGCGAACAACATCGTTGGAACCAGCCAGAATGGTTTTAAACCGGGCGACCTGGTGAGCTACCAGATCAACGACGACGGCACCGTGGTCGGTAACTACTCCAACGAACAGACCCAGGTTCTGGGCCAGATCGTGCTGGCAAACTTCGCCAACAACGAAGGTCTGAAGTCTGAAGGTGACAACGTCTGGTCTGCCACGCAGTCCTCCGGCGTCGCGCTGCTGGGTACCGCGGGTTCCGGTAACTTCGGTACGCTGACCAACGGTGCGCTGGAAGCCTCTAACGTCGACCTGAGTAAAGAGCTGGTGAACATGATTGTCGCGCAACGTAACTATCAGTCGAACGCGCAGACCATCAAGACCCAGGATCAGATCCTCAACACGCTGGTTAACCTGCGTTAAGCGGCTAACAGGAAAGCGCAATGGATCACGCAATATATACCGCGATGGGCGCGGCAAGTCAGACGCTCAATCAGCAGGCCGTTACCGCCAGCAACCTGGCGAACGCCTCTACGCCGGGGTTCCGCGCACAGCTCAATGCGCTGCGTGCGGTGCCGGTAGAAGGGTTGTCCCTGCCGACGCGTACGCTGGTGACCGCCTCCACGCCGGGTGCAGACATGACGCCAGGGCAGATGGATTACACCGCCCGTCCGCTGGATGTTGCTCTGCAGCAGGACGGCTGGCTGGCCGTGCAAACGGCAGACGGCGGCGAAGGCTATACCCGCAACGGTAATATCCAGGTCAGTGCCACGGGCCAGTTGACGATTCAGGGGCACCCGGTAATGGGTGAAGCGGGTCCGTTGACGGTGCCGGAAGGCTCAGAGCTGACCATCGCCGCAGACGGTACCATCTCTGCGTTGAACCCGGGCGACCCGGCCAATACCGTTGCGCCCGTCGGGCGTCTGAAGCTGGTCAAAGCGGATGGCAAAGAGGTGCAGCGTGGTGATGACGGTATGTTCCGTCTGACCCAGGCGGCTCAGGCCACCCGTGGCGCCACGCTTCAGGCCGACCCGACCATTCGCGTGATGTCCGGTGTTCTGGAAGGCAGCAACGTCAAGCCGGTCGAAGCCATGACCGACATGATCGCCAGCGCCCGTCGTTTTGAAATGCAGATGAAGATTATCAGCAGCGTTGATGAAAACGCGGGCAAAGCTAACCAACTTCTGGCTATGAGTTAACAGGACTCCCTATGATCAGTTCTTTATGGATCGCGAAAACTGGCCTGGACGCGCAGCAAACCAATATGGATGTGATTGCCAACAATCTGGCAAACGTCAGCACCAATGGTTTCAAGCGTCAGCGTGCCGTTTTCGAAGATTTGCTTTACCAAACTATCCGTCAGCCGGGTGCACAGTCCTCTGAGCAAACCACGCTGCCGTCAGGTTTGCAGATCGGTACCGGTGTTCGTCCGGTCGCCACCGAGCGTCTGCACAGCCAGGGCAACCTGTCTCAGACCAACAACAGCAAAGACGTCGCCATTAAAGGCCAGGGTTTCTTCCAGGTGCAGTTGCCTGACGGGACCTCTGCCTATACCCGTGACGGCTCGTTCCAGGTCGATCAGAACGGCCAGCTGGTCACGGCTGGTGGTTTCCAGGTTCAGCCTGCTATCACGATCCCGGCGAATGCCCTGAGCATCACCATCGGGCGTGACGGCGTGGTGAGCGTCACCCAGCAGGGACAGGCCGCGCCTGTTCAGGTGGGGCAGCTCAACCTGACCACCTTCATGAACGATACCGGTCTGGAAAGCATTGGCGAGAACCTCTACACCGAAACGCAATCCTCCGGTACGCCGAATGAGAGCACCCCGGGCCTGAACGGGGCAGGGCTGCTGTATCAGGGTTATGTGGAAACCTCGAACGTGAACGTGGCGGAAGAGCTGGTGAATATGATCCAGGTCCAGCGCGCGTATGAAATTAACAGTAAAGCAGTGTCGACGACCGACCAGATGCTGCAGAAACTGACGCAACTCTAAGGTGCAGCCCGGTGCGGTGAATTCCGCACCGGCTCCCTGTTTTCGAAGATGAAGGCAATGCAAAAAAACGCGGCGTTTCGTTATCCGATTCTGACTGTTCTGGCCGTCACCCTTAGCGGATGTGCCTGGATCCCGTCTAAACCATTGGTCCAGGGTGCGACGACCGCCCAACCCGTTCCTGGCCCTGCGCCAGTGGTGAACGGCTCCATTTTCCAGACCGCGCAGCCGATCAACTATGGTTATCAGCCGCTGTTTGAAGACCGTCGCCCGCGTAACGTCGGCGATACCCTGACCATTGTGCTGCAGGAGAACGTCAGCGCGAGCAAGAGCTCGTCGGCGAATGCCAGCCGCGATGGCAAAACCAATTTTGGCTTCGATACCGTACCGCGCTATCTGCAGGGACTCTTCGGCAATGCACGTGCGGATGTTGAGGCGTCTGGCGGCAATACCTTCAACGGTAAAGGTGGCGCGAACGCCAGCAATACCTTCAGCGGCACGCTGACGGTAACGGTTGACCAGGTGCTGGTTAACGGCAATTTACATGTGGTGGGTGAAAAACAGATCGCCATTAACCAGGGCACTGAGTTCATTCGCTTCTCCGGTGTGGTTAACCCTCGCACCATCAGCGGCACCAACACCGTTCCGTCCACCCAGGTGGCGGATGCGCGCATTGAATACGTCGGTAACGGCTATATCAACGAAGCGCAAAATATGGGCTGGCTGCAGCGCTTCTTCCTTAATTTATCGCCGATGTAAGCGAGGTGACCCATGTTTAAATCGATCTTCGCCGTGGCGCTGATGCTGGTGGCAACATTTGCCCAGGCTGACCGCATTCGCGATCTCACCAGCGTTCAGGGCGTGCGTGAAAACTCCCTCATTGGCTATGGTCTGGTGGTTGGCCTGGATGGCACGGGTGACCAGACCACCCAGACGCCATTCACCACCCAGAGCTTGAACAACATGCTGTCCCAGCTCGGTATCACCGTACCGGCGGGCACCAACATGCAGTTGAAAAACGTGGCGGCGGTCATGGTAACCGCTTCCTACCCGGCGTTTGCGCGTCAGGGGCAGACCATCGATGTGGTGGTTTCCTCCATGGGTAACGCCAAAAGCCTGCGCGGCGGTACGCTGCTGATGACTCCGCTGAAAGGGGTGGATAGCCAGGTTTATGCCCTGGCGCAGGGTAACATTCTGGTGGGCGGCGCGGGGGCCTCTGCAGGCGGCAGCAGCGTGCAGGTCAACCAGCTGAACGGCGGGCGTATCACTAACGGTGCAATCATTGAGCGTGAACTGCCGACCCAGTTCGGCGCGGGGAATACCATCAACCTGCAGCTGAACAACGAAGATTTCACCATGGCGCAGCAGATCGCCGACACCATCAACCGCAGCCGCGGCTATGGCAGTGCGACGGCGCTGGACGCCCGTACCGTGCAGATCCGCACCTCAACGGGCGGCAGCAACCAGGTGCGCATGCTGGCCGATATCCAGAACATGGAAGTGAACGTCCCTGTTCAGGATGCCAAAGTGATCATCAACTCCCGTACCGGTTCGGTGGTGATGAACCGTGAAGTGTCGCTGGACAGCTGCGCTGTGGCGCAGGGTAACCTCTCGGTAACGGTCAACCGCTCCGCCAACGTCAGCCAGCCGGATACCCCGTTTGGTGGTGGGCAGACGGTGGTAACGCCGCAAACCCAGATCGATTTGCGTCAGAGCGGGGGCTCGCTGCAGAGCGTACGCTCCAGTGCCAACCTCAACAGCGTGGTGCGTGCCCTGAATGCCCTGGGGGCAACGCCGATGGATCTGATGTCTATTCTGCAATCCATGCAAAGTGCGGGCTGTCTGCGCGCCAAACTGGAAATCATCTGATGCTGACCGATAGCAAACTGTTGACCAGCGCGGCCTGGGATGCCCAGTCGCTTAACGAACTGAAAACCCAGGCAGGCAAAGACCCGGCGGCGAATATCCGCCCGGTCGCCCGCCAGGTGGAGGGGATGTTTGTACAGATGATGCTGAAGAGCATGCGTGAAACTCTGCCTAAAGACGGCATGTTCAGCAGTGATTCAACGCGCCTGTATACCAGCATGTATGACCAACAGATTGCGCAGCAGATGACCGCCGGTAAAGGGCTCGGTCTGGCTGACATGATAGTCAAACAGACCGAAGCCGCGCAGGGGATCCAGCCGAAGGATGAGCCGCAGCAGGTGCCGATGAAGTTCGACCTGCAAACGGTGACCAGCTATCAGAACCAGGCGCTGACGCAAATGGTGCGTAAAGCGATACCGAAGGCGACGGTGAGCAGCGATGAGCCGCTCTCCGGCGACAGCAAAGACTTCCTGGCACAGCTTTCGCTGCCGGCCCGTCTTGCCAGTGAACAGAGTGGGGTGCCACATCACCTGATTCTGGCGCAGGCCGCGCTGGAATCGGGCTGGGGTCAGCGCCAGATCCGTAAGGAAAACGGCGAGCCGAGCTTCAACATCTTTGGCGTGAAGGCGAATGCCAGCTGGAAGGGGCCGACAACGGAGATCACCACCACCGAATATGAAAACGGTGCGGCGGTGAAGATCAAAGCAAAATTCCGCGTTTACAGCTCTTATCTGGAAGCGTTGTCCGATTATGTAGGCCTGTTGAGCCGCAACCCGCGTTATGCCGCCGTTACGCAGGCGGCTACGCCTGAGCAGGGTGCGCAGGCCCTGCAAAATGCGGGCTATGCCACCGACCCGAACTATGCGCGTAAGCTCACCAGCATGATTCAGCAGCTTAAATCGATGGGCGAGAAAGTCAGCAAAGCCTATAGCACAGATATCGAAAATCTGTTCTGAAACTTCTCAAGTCCCGGTGGAGGCTGCCGATAACTTTCATCAGGACTCGTGTCTGAACGAATAAAAGGAACCTCCATGTCCAGTTTGATTAACAGCGCCATGAGTGGCCTCAGTGCTGCTCAGGCGGCACTCAATACCGTCAGTAATAACATTTCAAGCTATAACGTGGCAGGTTACACCCGCCAGACGACCGTGCTGGGTGCGTCTAACAGCACGCTGACCGGCGGTGGCTGGGTGGGCAACGGGGTGTATGTGTCTGGTGTGCAGCGTGAATATGATGCTTTCATCACCAACCAACTGCGCGCCGCGCAAACGCAGAGTAGCGGTCTGACGACGCGCTATCAGCAGATGTCAAAAATTGACGATGTGCTCTCTGATTCCACCAACTCACTTTCGACGACGCTTCAGGATTTCTTTAAAAGCCTGCAAACGCTGGTGAGCAACGCGGAAGACCCGGCCGCAAGACAGACGGTGCTGGGAAAAGCGGATGGTCTGGTCAATCAGTTTAAAACGAACGACCAGTATCTTCGCGATCAGGATTCTCAGGTTAATACCGCCATCGCTTCAAGCGTTGAGCAGATCAACAACTACGCAAAACAGATTGCGAATCTGAACGATCAGATTTCACGTCTTACCGGCGTAGGGGCAGGTTCATCGCCAAATGACCTGCTGGATCAGCGCGATCAGCTGGTGAGTGAGCTGAACCAAATTGTGGGTGTTGAAGTGGCTGTTCAGGATGGTGGCACCTATAACGTCTCCTTTGGCAACGGTTACAGCCTGGTGCAGGGGAGCAAAGCAAACCAGTTAGCTGCGGTGAAATCCAGCGCCGATCCGACCCGGACGACTATCGCCTACAGCGATGAGGTGTCCGGCAACGTCGAAATTCCCGAGAAAATGGTCACCACCGGTTCTCTGGGGGGCTTGTTTACGTTCCGCTCAGAAGATCTGGATAAAGCGCGCAACAACCTCAATCAGCTGGCACTGGCCTTTGCGGACGCGATGAATAAGCAGCATGAAGCCGGGTTTGATGCCAATGGCGATGCCGGTGGCAAGCTGTTCGACTTTGGTTCGCCAGCCGTGGTAACCAACAGCCGCAATACCGGTACGGCCGCAATGACGGCCACTGTGGCAGACAGCACCAAAGTGCAGGCCACCGATTATAAGCTGCAGTTTAACGGCACCGACTGGACTATCACCCGTTCGGATAAAACCAGCTTCACCATGGCCCCGGACGCAAGTGGCAATCTCTCCTTTGATGGCCTGAGCGTCAACGTGACCGGTAGCGCGAACGCCAAAGACAGTTTCATCGTCAAGCCTGTTTCTGATGTCATCGTCAATATGGAGCTCAAGTTCAAAGATGAGTCCAAACTGGCTATGGCATCCGCAAGCAACGGCGGCGAGAGCGACAACCGCAATGGCCAAAAACTGCTCGATCTGCAAAACAGTAAGGTTGTTGGCGGCAATAAGACTTTCAACGATGCCTATGCTTCCCTCGTCAGTACGGTCGGCAGCTCAACCGCCGCGCTGAAAACCAGCAGCGAAACGAAAGCGAATGTGGCGACGCAACTGACTAAGCAGCAGCAGTCCATCTCTGGGGTAAACCTCGACGAAGAGTATGGCAACCTGCAGCGCTATCAGCAGTATTACCTTGCCAATGCGCAGGTGTTACAAACTGCCAGCACGCTTTTTGATGCAATTATCAATATTCGCTAAGGCTGAGGTGAAAAATGCGTATTAGCACCCAGATGATGTACGACCAGAACATGCGGGGAATCACCGATTCCCAGAGCAAGTGGCTGAGCTACGGTGAGCAAATGTCCACCGGTAAGCGTGTTAACCGTCCGTCGGACGATCCTATTGCGGCGTCGCAGGCGGTTGTGCTGTCACAGGCTCAGGCGCAAAACAGCCAGTTTGCGCTGGCACGTACGTTTGCGACCCAAAAAGTCTCGCTTGAAGATAATGTCTTAACTCAAGTGAACACGGCACTGTCGAGCGTAACGGAGAAATTAGTTTACGCTGCAAACGGAACGTTAAGCGATGATGACCGCCTGTCGCTGGCGACTGATATCCAGGGGATCCGTGATCAGCTGATGAATCTTGCTAACACTACTGATGGTAACGGTCGTTTTATTTTTGCCGGCTATAAAACCGAAAGTGCACCGTTTGAGGCTGCTACCGGGAATTATAATGGTGGCGCTGAGCCGATAACGCAGCAGGTCGATACGGCGCGGAACATGGCCATTAGCCATACAGGAAAGCAGATTTTTGAGAGCATCACCAGTAATGCGCAAGAGTTGCCGGGTGGAGGATATGGCGAAACTAATCTGTTCAAAATCCTCGATTCCGCCATTGACTCGCTAAAGGTACCGATTGAGAACGATCCGGCTGCTGCTGCTGCGCAAAGCCAGGTGATCAAAAACGTGCAAATTGGTGTCAAAAACTCCCAAAACAACATCCTGACGGTGGTTGCTGATGTGGGAACCAAACTGAACGAACTGGAGAAACTGGATACTCTGGGTGACGATCGTGCGCTGGGCCAGACTAAGCAGATGAGTGACCTGGTTGATGTGGACTGGAATGAAGCGATTTCCTCTTACACCATGCAGCAGGCTGCCTTGCAGGCGTCCTATAAAGCGTTTAGCGATATGCAGGGTATGTCGCTGTTCCAGTTGAACAAATAACATCTTTACCTCTTAGAACATGTCTTGAAACTGGGCATGTTTTGACTGCCCAATCCGTCTGGATTGGGCATTTTTTTAGGCGATGTCTGCCTGCACGGCGCTGACGCGAGCGCTCTCAATCAGGCGAATGACCAGCGCAATGACGCCGCATACCGTCGCAAGCGCGACCACCCCAGCCCATCCTGCCAGCGTATAGATATTACTGCCCAGCGCAGAGCCCAGTGCCATGCCGATAAAGATTACCGTAAAGAGCAGGGCGTTCAGGCGTCCACGGGCCTGCGGCTCAAGGCTATACACCAGATTCTGATGCGCCACCAGGCTTGACTGCAGACCCAGATCGAACCCGACGGCGGAGAGGGCAATCAGGATGAGCTGTCCATGCAGGCCCAGCGCGGGCATCAGGAACATCAGGGCAAATGAGACGGTCACGAGAAGCGCACCGAGCTGCGTGACTTTTCCGGCACCCAGCTTATCGGCCAGACCTCCCGCCAGCGGGGCGGCTAACGCACCTGCAGCACCTGCAATACCAAATCCCCCCGCGACCGCACTTCCTAAGTGATAACGTTCCAGCAGCATCACTGCCAGCGTGGACCAGAAGGCGCTAAAGGCAATCGACAGAAAACCCTGAGCCAGCGCCGCGCGGCGCAGAGCCGGATAACGACGCCACAGGTGTTCCATAGAACGCAGCAGCGCCGGATAGCTCAGGGTGGAGTGGATGGCAAACCGCGGGAGTACGGCCCACATAACAACGCCGATAAACGCAATGCTCGCGGCAGCCAGCTGGTACATGACGCGCCAGCCAAAAGCCTCACCTACCACGCCGCTGACGGTTCGGGAGAGCAGAATACCCAGCAACAGGCCGGTCATCACCGTACCGACGGTTTTCCCCTGTTTGCCTTCCGGTGCAAGGATTGCCGCGGCAGGGACGATATCCTGCGCCATGGTGGCGGCCATGCCGATAAGCAGACTTGCCAGCAGCAGGGAGTGGATCTGTCCGGTCAGGCTACAGCCAAGCAGAAATAGCGCCAGGGCTGCACTTTTTATCAGGATCAGTGTTCTGCGGTCGTGGCGGTCGCCGAGCGGCAGCAGGAACAGGATCCCCAGAGCATATCCCGCCTGGGTAAGCGTCGGGACCATGCCCATTCCTTCGATACTCAGGTGCAGGTCAGCGCCCATCAGTGGTAGCAGAGGCTGGGCATAATAGATGGATGCCACACTGAAGCCCGCACCGAGCGCCAGCATTAAGATGACCCAGCGGCTTACGGCATGGGCGGCGGATGTTGTGTTCATAAGATGTTCCTCATTCATCGTGTGTGGCTATTTTTTATCAGCACGCCTTGCAGCGGTAGCGGGCCTGGTGGTAAAACGCTTATACGTTTAGCGTATAGGCAAAAAGATGATGAAAAGAGTTGAGCGTATAGACAGGGTGGAGTTAATGCGCACGTTTGTTCGTATTGTTGAGGCCGGGTCCCTCTCTGCGGCGGCACGGCAGCTGGCAACCACCCAGGCCACGGTGAGCCGACGGTTGCAGTCGCTTGAGACGATGCTCGGTGTGCGCCTGATATTGCGCACTACTCACACGACGCGTCTGACGGATGACGGCGAGCGCTGCTATCAGCACGCCCGTCGGGTGATTGACAGCTGGCTGGCACTGGAAGATGAGGTAGGGCAGACGGAAGACGAACCGGTAGGCGTCCTGCGGGTTCGCGCCCCGCACGCGTTTGGTCAGGATCAGCTCCTGAAACCGTTAACCGAATTTCTGCAGCGTTATCCGCAGCTTTCTATTGAGTGGATGCTCAACGACCGGTCGGCTGACTTTCTCGGCGACAACCTTGACTGTGCGATTCGGGTGGGCATGGAGGTTGACCCGGCGACCGTGTCCGTGCTGCTGGCTGAGGTGCCGCGCTCAGTGGTGGCTTCTCCGGCATTGCTGGCCCGTTTTCCAGCGGTTAACACCCCGGAAGATTTGCAGCAGCTTCCCTGGATAGCCATCAGCTCTTTCTACCAGCGCCATGTGGAGCTTTTTCACGATGCCTCGCCAGCCACCGCGCGCGTGGCGATTACTCCCCGCCTCAGTACCGACAGTCTGTATGTCGCACGCAATACGGCTATCACCGGGCTTGGCGTGGCGGTGGTATCAAGCTGGACAGTGCAGGACGATATTCGGGAAGGGCGGCTGGTGCATTTACTGCCCGAGTGGCAGCCGGCGGCGTTACCGGTGCATCTGGTTTACCCCTGGTCCCGCTACTATCCGGCGCGCTTGCGGCGTTTTCTGGAGTTGATGCGGCAGATCATGCCGGAGGTCACTGGAATGAGAAAGCCGCTACCGCAGCCATAAAAAAGCCGACCCGAAGGTCGGCTTTCACACTTAGCGTGCGTTATTCAACTGACTGCGGACGGGTTGCTGGTGCAGTAGCCTTGTGCGTAGCACTGTGACCACCGGCAGCACCTTTACCTTCGAAGTTGAACTCCGGGCGAACCCAGTCGCTGTGACGCGGTGCTTCAGGCACATACTCAGGCGCAGGGGCGCGAGTCATCGGTGCTGTGGCAACGTGCGCAGGCGCGACGGCAACCTTCACCGGCTCGGGTTTCACTTCCGGCGCTTTCGCTTCTTCAACAACAGGTTCAACCTGAATCTCAACGTCCTGCACAACCTCTTCGGTCGTGGTTTCAACGATAGTTTCAGCGGTTTCTTCCACTGCGGCTACAGGTTCAGCCTCTTCAGCGACTTCTTCAGCCACCACGGCATCTTCTTCGGCAATAAGCTGCGGCGCGGCATCAACCGGGGCAGCAATCACTTCTGGATGGGTGGTTTCGACGTCCACAGCGTGAGGTGCTTCAGTTTCAACAACCTGTGGTTCAACCACGGTTGCCGCTTCCGTTACAACCTCTTCTGCCGCTGCTACTGGTGCAATCACCTCTTCGGTCACTGCCTGTTCTTCAACAGCCTGTTCCGGGCGAGCAACAGGGTAGCGGATCCAGACTTTACCGGATGCCATTTCAGGTGACGCGCACGCCACGGTCATTGGCATTGGGGATTGCGTTGGGTAACGCTCGTCACGGTAGCGACGACGACGCTGACCACTCACGCGCAGATGACGCGGAGAACGGCGCGAGCGACGCGGCATACCCGCGTTGTCACGGTTTTCACCGTTTTCATCCTGCTCTACCTGATTTTCCACGACGGCCGGGAGGTCAACTTTCGCAACCTGCGTGCCCGTTGTGGTTTCTGTCACTTCGGCTGCGACAGCTGCGGTTTCTTCTGCCTGAACAGCACCAACGCGCACTTTCTGAGACAGCTGGCGCTGCTTACGACGTGGCATAACCTGAGTACGTTCTTCCTGCTCGGTCTCCTGCTGCTCAGCAGGCTCTTCGCGATTCAGGTTTTTAACGTCCTGCTGCGCCTGGCGTTTTTCGTCGTTACGGCGACGGTTACGCTCACGGCGAGGCTGCTGCTCGTCGCGCTGTTTGCTCTTCTCGGACTCATCGCCCGCCTGCTGGCGAATTTCACGATCTTCAACGTTCTGCTGTTGTTTCTCGCGACGGTTGCGACGGTTGTCTTCGCGTTGCTCACGGCCTTCATTGTTGTCTGAACGGTTATCACGACGCTCGTTACGGTCGCTGCGGTCATTACGATCGCGGCGGTTGTTCTGACGCTTACGACGGTCCTGCTGACGCTCAGGTTTGGCCGCTTTAGGTTCTTCTTTCGGCTGCTCTGGCTGAACTTCTTCACCTGCGAACATTTTCTTAAGCGCGCCAAAGAAACGGCTCAGCAGACCCGGTTGTACTGGCTCGGCTTTTGCCGCCACAGCCGGTTTTTGTGCCGCAGGTTTAGCCGCTGGTTTTTCCAGGGCACTTTCTGGCGGAGCTTCCGGCATGATGAAGGTCGCTAACGCAGGCTGCTCTGGCAGTTTACGCTCGGCTGGCTCTTCATCAGATGGCAGCGCCATCTCTTCTTCATGCAGCTTCGGCAGCAGGTAGCTGAGCGTGCTGGTCTCTTCGCCTTTACGGACACGCAGCACGTGATAGTGCGGCGTTTCCATCTGGTCGTTTGGCACGATGATGCAGCGAACGCCGCCCTGGCGCGCTTCAATGGCACTCACCGCGGCACGTTTTTCGTTCAGCAGGTAGGAGGCAATTGGCACCGGAACAATGGCGTGAACCTCTTTAGTGTTCTCTTTCAGCGCTTCTTCTTCAATCAGACGCAGAATAGAGAGAGACAGAGATTCGTTATCACGAACGGTCCCGGTACCGGAGCAGCGCGGGCAAACGTGATGGCTGGATTCGCCCAGAGACGGGCTCAGGCGTTGACGAGACATCTCCAGCAGGCCGAAGCGCGAAATATGGCTAATCTGGATACGCGCACGATCCTGGCGCACCGCTTCGCGCAGACGGTTTTCAACCGCACGCTGGTGACGAACAGGGGTCATGTCGATAAAGTCGATAACAATCAGACCACCCAGGTCGCGCAGGCGGAGCTGGCGGGCGATTTCATCAGCGGCTTCAAGGTTGGTGTTGAAGGCGGTCTCTTCGATATCGCCGCCGCGCGTCGCACGTGCGGAGTTGATGTCGATAGCGGTCAGCGCTTCTGTGGTATCGATAACGATAGAACCGCCGGATGGCAGACGGACTTCACGCTGGAAGGCGGACTCAATCTGGGATTCAATCTGATAGTGGCTGAACAGCGGGATTTCGCCGGTGTACAGTTTGATTTTGCTGGTGAAGTCCGGACGACCCAGTGCGGCGATGTGCTGGCGAGCCAGCTCAAGCACTTTCGGGTTGTCGATGAGAATTTCACCGATATCCTGACGCAGATAGTCGCGGAAGGCACGTACAATAACGTTACTTTCCTGGTGGATCAGGAACGGAGCAGAGCGGCTTTCTGCTGCTTTCTGGATAGCTTCCCAGTGCTTCAGACGGAAGCTTAAGTCCCACTGCAGCGCTTCGGCAGATTTGCCCACACCGGCGGTACGCACGATAAGACCCATGCCATCCGGCAGTTCAAGACTGGCCAGCGCTTCTTTCAGTTCGGTACGGTCATCGCCTTCGATACGGCGAGAGATACCACCCGCACGCGGGTTGTTTGGCATCAGTACCAGATAACTTCCTGCCAGGCTGATAAAGGTTGTCAGTGCGGCACCTTTGTTGCCGCGCTCTTCTTTATCAATCTGAACAATCACTTCCTGACCTTCACGCAGAACATCTTTGATATTCGGACGGCCATGAGCGTTGTAGTTAGCAGGGAAATATTCGCGGGCGATTTCTTTCAGAGGGAGGAAACCATGACGCTCAGCACCGTAATCGACAAATGCAGCCTCAAGGCTTGGTTCAATGCGGGTGATTTTACCTTTGTAAATGTTCGCTTTTTTCTGTTCGTGTCCAGGACTTTCGATATCCAGATCGTACAGGCGCTGCCCATCCACAAGGGCGACACGCAACTCTTCTTGCTGAGTTGCGTTGATTAACATTCTTTTCATCGTAACTTACTCGTTATTCTTACATTGACGACAAAGCTGCGGGCAAGGTGACGCTTTCCGGGGTATGAACCGATGGCCTCGTGTCTATTCACGTCGCCAACCTCACGGTTGTCGCTCGCTTAAGAGGCGCAGAGTGTCGGTTGCCTGTGTTTCATACGGAAACACAGCGCAATTATCAGGGGAATTGCCTGGGTAGAACTCTCCAGAGAACAATCCTTATACCGGGAAGTACTGCAACCCGCAGCCCGCTAACTGCCTGAAAGATCAATACGTCTTACGCCATTGCTGCGTGGATGATCGGTCAGACAAAATTGGTCATTCCGTCGACATCCTTACAAAACCCGGATTTAACGCGGAAAACGGCTTCATTATTCCACTGCTCGCCGGGTTATAGCAAGATGACTTTTACCAATTATCACCCGGTTACTCACAGTTTCTTCACTTCAGGATGGTGATTGGTTTAATAACCACCAAATCGATTGCGCGAAACCGGGGCAGGCCGGATAAAAGTAAATATAAGCATAGAAAAATGAGTGGCGCTAATGCCTGACGATATTTAGAATCGCCAACCATGAAAACAGAGACTCCAGCCGTAAAAATGGTTGCTATCGCCGATGATGAAGCGGGGCAACGTATCGATAACTTTTTGCGCACCCAGCTGAAAGGGGTACCAAAAAGCATGATTTACCGCATCCTGCGTAAGGGCGAGGTGCGGGTTAACAAAAAACGCGTGAAGCCTGAGTATAAGCTCGAAGCCGGTGACGAAGTGCGTATCCCGCCGGTGCGTGTTGCCGAACGTGAAGAAGAGGTCGTGTCGCCTAAGCTGCAGAAGGTGGCCGCCCTGAGTGATGTGATCCTGTATGAAGATGACCACATCCTGGTGCTGAATAAACCGTCGGGTACGGCGGTACACGGCGGCAGCGGTCTCAGCTTCGGCGTGATTGAAGGGCTGCGCGCGCTGCGCCCGGAAGCCCGTTTCCTCGAACTGGTTCACCGTCTCGATCGTGACACCTCTGGCGTGCTGCTGGTCGCCAAAAAACGTTCAGCCCTGCGCTCGTTGCACGAGCAACTGCGCGAAAAAGGGATGCAGAAAGATTATCTGGCGCTGGTGCGCGGTCAGTGGCAGTCCCACGTGAAAGTGGTGCAGGCCCCACTGCTGAAAAATATTTTGCAAAGCGGTGAGCGAATCGTTCGTGTCAGCCAGGAAGGTAAACCGTCTGAGACGCGCTTCAAAGTAGAAGAGCGCTATGAGTTTGCCACCCTGGTGCGCTGTAGCCCGGTGACGGGCCGAACCCACCAGATTCGCGTGCATACCCAGTTTGCGGGCCATCCGATTGCGTTTGACGACCGCTATGGCGACAGGGAATTTGATAAGCAACTGGCGGGGACGGGGCTGTCGCGTCTGTTCCTGCATGCGGCAGCACTGAAGTTTACCCATCCAAACACCGGCGAGACTATACGTATTGAAGCGCCGCTGGATGAGCAGTTGAAACGCTGCCTGAAAGTTCTGCGCGGCTAAGGTAAAAGTTAAACGGCAACGGAGTTGCCGTTTTTAATGTTTGCACCCTCTCCCTGTGGGAGAGGGCCGGGGTGAGGGCATCAGGCCGCAAAAAGTCACGCCGTCAGCGGATTACACGCTTCGCGTCTTAACATCTGGCACAGCGCAATCAGCGGTAAGCCCACCAGCGTGTTCGGATCACGCCCCTCCAGCTTTTCGAAGAGCGCAATCCCAAGACCTTCACTTTTAAAACTGCCGGCGCAGTTGAGAGGCCGTTCACGACGCACATAATCAGTGATTTCTTGCTCGCTCAGGTGTCGGAAGTGAACATCAAACGGTTCGCATTCGGTCTGCAGGTGGCCCACGGCGGAGTTGTAGAGCGCGAGGCCGGTATAAAAGGTAACAATATTGCCGCGCGCCTGCATAAGCTGTTTACAGGCATTCTCTTCGGTGTGTGGTTTACCGGTGATGACACCATCCAGCACGCAAACCTGATCGGAGCCTATAATCAAATGCGAAGGGTATTGTGCGGCAAGCGATTGTGCTTTCTCTTTCGCCAGACGCGTCACTAAATGACGCGGCGACTCGCCAGGTTGTGGTGTCTCTTCAACGTCCGGCGCGGCACACACAAACGGGATCCCGAGCTTTTCCAGCAACATTCGGCGGTAGGGAGAAGTGGAAGCGAGAACGAGATTTGGCATATTTTTATCACCAGATATAGCGTATCGATGCCAGCCATTTTAAACTACAGGCCGCAATGTGTGCGAATAATTGGCAAAAGGCAGCCCTGGTTGCCTTTTTCTTTGACTATATGACGTTACAAAGTTAATATGCGCGCCCTATGCAAAAGGTAAAATTACCCCTGACTCTTGATCCGGTTCGTACGGCTCAAAAACGCCTCGATTACGAAGGTATCTATACTTCCGATCAGGCTGAGCGTATTGCCGAATCCGTAGTCAGTGTGGACAGTGATGTGGAATGCTCCATGTCGTTCGCTATCGATAACCAGCGCCTTGCCGTTTTAACCGGTGATGCAAAGGTGACGGTAACGCTCGAATGTCAGCGTTGCGGGAAACCGTTCACACAGCACGTTCACACAACGTATTGTTTCAGTCCGGTTCGTTCTGACGAACAGGCTGAGGCACTCCCGGAAGCGTATGAGCCGATTGAGGTTAACGAATTCGGTGAAATCGATCTTCTGGCTCTGGTTGAAGATGAAATCATCCTCACCTTGCCAGTGGTTCCGGTGCATGATTCTGAACACTGTGAAGTGTCCGAGGCGGACATGGTTTTTGGGGAACTGCCTGATGAAGCGCAAAAACCAAACCCATTTGCCGTATTAGCCAGCTTAAAGCGTAAGTAATTGAGGAGTAAGGTCCATGGCCGTACAACAGAATAAACCAACCCGTTCCAAACGTGGCATGCGTCGTTCCCATGACGCGCTGACTGCAGTTACCAGCCTGTCTGTAGACAAGACTTCTGGTGAGAAACACCTGCGTCACCACATCACTGCTGACGGTTTCTACCGCGGCCGCAAGGTTATCACTAAGTAATCACGCGTTTGCGTGATTAGGCTTAGTGAGGAACTCCCCGTGCAAACGGGGAATTTACCGAACCAGGCTGCGACGATACCTTGACACGTCTAACCCTGGCGTTAGATGTCATGGGAGGAGATTTTGGGCCTTCCGTGACAGTGCCTGCAGCATTGCAGGCACTGAATTCTAATTCGCAACTCACACTTCTTTTAGTCGGCAATCCCGACACAATCACGCCATTACTTGCAAAAGCTGACTTCGAACAACGTTCACGTCTGCAGATTATTCCTGCGCAGTCAGTTATTGCCAGTGATGCCCGGCCATCGCAGGCGATTCGCAATAGCCGTGGCAGCTCTATGCGAATGGCGCTGGAGTTGGTAAAAGAAGGACGTGCGCAGGCCTGCGTCAGCGCGGGGAATACCGGCGCGCTGATGGGGCTGTCGAAATTACTGCTCAAGCCTATTGAGGGCATTGAGCGTCCGGCGCTGGTGACGGTACTCCCGCATCAGCAAAAGGGCAAAACGGTGGTGCTCGATCTGGGCGCTAACGTCGATTGTGATAGTACAATGCTGGCTCAGTTTGCCGTGATGGGGTCGGTGCTGGCAGAAGAAGTGGTCGGGATCAACACTCCCCGTGTTGCGTTACTGAACATAGGTGAAGAAGAGACCAAAGGCCTGGACAGCATTCGTGAGGCTGCCGAATTGCTTAAACAGGTTCCCTCCATCAACTATATTGGTTATCTCGAAGCCAATGAGTTGCTGACGGGGAAAACGGATGTTCTGGTGTGTGATGGCTTCACTGGAAACGTGACGTTGAAGACCATGGAAGGGGTTGTGCGAATGTTCCTTTCTCTCCTCAAATCGCAGGGAGAAGGTAAAAAAAGCGCCTGGTGGCTGATTTTATTAAAGCGTTGGTTACAAAAAAGCCTGACGCGGCGATTCAGTCACCTCAACCCCGACCAGTATAATGGCGCCTGTCTGTTAGGATTGCGCGGCATTGTGATCAAGAGTCACGGTGCCGCCAATCAGCGAGCATTTACTGTCGCCATTGAACAGGCAGTGCAGGCGGTGCAGCGACAAGTCCCTCAGCGGATTGCCGCTCGCCTGGAATCTGTATTAGCTAAAAGTGACTGAGCGTACATGTATACGAAGATTATTGGTACCGGCAGCTATCTGCCAACACAAGTGCGAACCAACGCCGATCTGGAAAAAATGGTAGATACGTCTGACGAGTGGATTGTCACGCGCACAGGTATCCGTGAACGTCGTATCGCCGCGCCAGACGAAACCGTGTCCACCATGGGTTACGAAGCCGCACAGCGTGCTATCGAGATGGCGGGCATCGATAAAGATCAGATTGGTTTGATCGTGGTTGCCACAACATCGGCCACGCATGCTTTCCCAAGCGCAGCGTGCCAGGTGCAGAATATGCTCGGTATTAAAGGCTGCCCGGCGTTTGACGTTGCCGCAGCCTGCGCAGGTTTCACCTATGCATTGAGCGTTGCCGATCAGTATGTAAAATCCGGCGCGGTGAAGTATGCGCTGGTGATCGGTGCTGACGTGCTGGCGCGTACCTGCGATCCAACCGATCGCGGAACGATCATTATTTTTGGCGATGGTGCGGGTGCCGTACTGCTGGGTCAGTCTGAAGAGCCGGGCATCATCTCCACGCATCTGCATGCTGACGGTAGCTATGGCGAACTGTTAACGCTGCCTAATGCCGACCGTGTGAATCCGGATAGCTCTATCTATCTGACCATGGCAGGTAACGAAGTGTTTAAGGTCGCGGTGACGGAACTGGCCCACATTGTTGATGAAACGCTGGAGGCGAATGGCCTTGAGCGCACCGCACTCGACTGGCTGGTGCCGCATCAGGCGAACCTGCGTATTATCAGTGCAACCGCGAAAAAGCTGGGCATGTCGATGGATAACGTTGTGGTGACGCTCGATCGCCACGGCAATACCTCTGCGGCGTCAGTACCGTGCGCCTTTGATGAAGCGGTACGTGACGGACGAATCAAACGGGGCCAGTTGGTCTTGCTTGAAGCCTTCGGTGGCGGGTTCACCTGGGGTTCCGCGCTGGTTCGTTTCTAGGATAAGGATTAAAAGATGACGCAATTTGCTTTTGTGTTTCCGGGTCAGGGCTCTCAAACCGTT
This sequence comes from Enterobacter cloacae complex sp. 394F7, assembly GCF_057320385.1. Lineage (NCBI taxonomy): Bacteria > Pseudomonadati > Pseudomonadota > Gammaproteobacteria > Enterobacterales > Enterobacteriaceae > Enterobacter > Enterobacter cloacae complex sp. 394F7. Next base: position 214,404 of record NZ_JBXWCS010000008.1, read on the forward strand.
GGGATGTTGTCTGAAATGGCAGCAAACTATCCGGTAATCGAAGAGACTTTCCGTGAAGCTTCCGATGCGCTGGGTTATGATTTATGGGCGCTGACCCAACAGGGTCCAGCCGAAGAGCTGAACAAAACCTGGCAGACTCAGCCAGCACTGCTGACCGCTTCCGTTGCGCTGTGGCGCGTCTGGCAGCAGAAGGGGGGTAAAGCGCCAGCCCTGCTCGCGGGCCATAGCCTGGGTGAATACTCTGCGCTGGTCTGTGCCGGTGTGATCGCCTTTGCTGACGCGGTACGCCTGGTAGAACTGCGTGGTAAATTCATGCAGGAAGCGGTGCCAGAAGGCACGGGCGGCATGTCTGCTATCATCGGTCTCGACGATGCTTCCATCGCAAAAGCGTGTGAAGAATCAGCAGAAGGTCAGGTGGTTTCACCGGTTAACTTCAACTCGCCAGGCCAGGTGGTTATCGCCGGTCATAAAGAAGCGGTTGAACGTGCAGGTGCAGCCTGTAAAGCCGCGGGCGCGAAACGTGCGCTGCCGCTGCCAGTGAGTGTTCCGTCCCACTGTGCGCTGATGAAACCTGCTGCTGACAAGCTGGCGGTTGAACTGGAAAAAATTACCTTTAACGCACCGACGATTTCCGTTGTGAACAACGTTGATGTGAAATGTGAAACCACGCCGGAGGCTATCCGTGATGCGCTGGTTCGTCAGCTCTATAGCCCGGTACAGTGGACCAAAACCGTTGAGTTTATGGCCTCTCAGGGCGTTGAGCACCTCTACGAAGTCGGCCCAGGGAAAGTCCTGACCGGTCTGACAAAACGTATTGTTGATACCCTGACTGCCTCGGCGATTAACGAGCCGGAAGCCATTGAAGCGGCACTCTCGCAATAAAAGAGGAATACCATGAGTTTTGAAGGAAAAATTGCCCTGGTCAGTGGCGCAAGCCGCGGTATCGGGCGTGCAATTGCTGAAACATTGGCCGCGCGCGGCGCGAAAGTGATTGGTACAGCAACCAGCGAGAATGGCGCGAAGGCCATCAGCGACTATCTGGGTGCGAACGGTAAAGGTCTGGTACTTAATGTGACTGAACCTGCATCTATCGAATCTGTTCTGGAAAATATTCGCGCAGAGTTTGGCGAAGTGGATATTCTGGTCAATAATGCCGGGATCACTCGCGATAACCTGTTGATGCGAATGAAAGACGACGAGTGGAACGATATTATCGAAACCAACCTGTCATCTGTATTCCGTCTGTCAAAAGCGGTAATGCGCGCTATGATGAAAAAGCGTCATGGTCGTATTATCACTGTCGGTTCTGTGGTTGGTACCATGGGAAATGCTGGTCAGGCTAACTACGCTGCGGCGAAAGCAGGTCTGATTGGTTTCAGTAAGTCGCTGGCGCGTGAAGTCGCGTCCCGCGGGATTACTGTAAACGTTGTTGCTCCGGGCTTTATTGAAACGGACATGACGCGTGCGCTGACTGATGAGCAGCGTGCGGGTACGCTGGCAGCTGTTCCTGCGGGCCGCTTAGGCGACCCTAAAGAAATTGCCAGCGCGGTTGCATTTTTAGCCTCTGACGAAGCGGGTTACATCACTGGTGAAACCCTCCACGTCAACGGCGGGATGTATATGGTTTAATCACGATCGAAAATATTTGCGTTATTGGGGGGATTGGCCTCAAAATAACGTAAAATCGTGGTAAGACCTGCCGGGATTTAGTTGCAAATTTTTCAACATTTTATACACTACGAAAACCATCGCGAAAGCGAGTTTTGATAGGAAATTTAAGAGTATGAGCACTATCGAAGAACGCGTTAAGAAAATTATCGGCGAACAGCTGGGCGTTAAGCAGGAAGAAGTTGTGAACTCCGCTTCCTTCGTTGAAGACCTGGGCGCAGATTCTCTTGACACCGTTGAGCTGGTAATGGCTCTGGAAGAAGAGTTTGATACTGAGATTCCGGACGAAGAAGCTGAAAAGATCACCACCGTTCAGGCTGCCATTGATTACATCAACGGCCACCAGGCGTAAGTGAACATCTCCAGGCGGTCATTCGACCGCCTGAGTTTTATCTTTTTTAGTCCCACGAATCTCTTTTTTTATCCCTCCCTGGAGGACAAACGTGTCTAAGCGTCGTGTAGTTGTGACCGGACTTGGCATGTTGTCTCCTGTCGGCAATACCGTAGAGTCCACCTGGAAAGCTCTCCTTGCCGGTCAGAGCGGCATCAGCCTAATCGACCATTTCGATACTAGCGCCTATGCAACGAAATTTGCTGGCTTAGTAAAGGATTTTAACTGTGAAGAGATCATCTCGCGCAAAGAACAGCGCAAGATGGATGCCTTCATTCAATATGGAATTGTCGCTGGCGTTCAGGCCATGCAGGATTCTGGCCTTGAAATTACGGAAGAGAACGCAACCCGTATCGGTGCCGCTATTGGCTCCGGGATTGGCGGTCTTGGTCTGATCGAGGAAAACCATTCATCTCTCATGAATGGCGGACCGCGTAAAATCAGCCCGTTCTTCGTTCCGTCCACGATTGTTAATATGGTGGCGGGTCACCTGACCATCATGTTCGGTCTGCGTGGGCCAAGCATTTCTATCGCGACCGCATGTACCTCTGGCGTGCATAACATCGGCCAGGCCGCGCGTATGATTGCGTACGGCGATGCAGATGCTATGGTGGCGGGCGGTGCTGAAAAAGCCAGTACCCCGCTTGGCGTGGGTGGCTTTGGTGCTGCGCGCGCGCTGTCTACCCGCAACGATAATCCTCAGGCGGCAAGCCGTCCTTGGGATAAAGACCGTGACGGTTTCGTGCTGGGCGATGGTGCAGGTATGCTCGTTCTGGAAGAGTACGAACATGCGAAAAAACGTGGCGCGAAAATTTATGCTGAAGTCGTTGGCTTTGGTATGAGCAGCGATGCCTATCACATGACGTCACCGCCAGAAAATGGTGCGGGCGCCGCGCTGGCCATGGAAAACGCGATTCGCGATGCGGGTATTACCCCAGCGCAAATCGGCTACGTTAACGCACACGGTACCTCTACCCCTGCGGGCGATAAAGCAGAAGCTCAGGCTGTTAAGTCTATCTTCGGTGAATCTGCCAGCCGCGTACTGGTCAGTTCCACAAAATCCATGACCGGTCACCTGTTGGGTGCGGCGGGGGCTGTAGAGTCTATTTACTCTATTCTTGCGCTGCGCGACCAGGCTGTTCCGCCAACCATCAACCTGGATAACCCGGATGAAGGTTGCGATCTGGACTTCGTTCCTCACGAAGCGCGCCAGGTGAGTGGAATGGAGTACACCCTGTGTAACTCCTTCGGCTTTGGCGGTACTAACGGTTCTCTGATCTTCAAAAAGATCTGAGTCTACGTACCCTATGGCTGTGAAAAAAAGGTCCGCTTGTCGGGCCTTTTTTATTCAGGCTAATCTTCTTGTCGGCTGCACGACATCCTGCCAGACTAAACGCCCACGCATAAGGAGCCACCATGTTTTTAATCAATGGCCTTGAGCAAGAATCTCTGCCTGCCAGCGACAGGGCGACTCAGTTTGGTGATGGCTGCTTTACCACGGCGCGCATTGCGGATGGCGACGTGTGTCTGCTGGATGCGCATATACGTCGTCTGCAAACGGCCTGCAAAACGTTACTGATCCCCTTTACGCAATGGGACACGTTGCGCCAGGAAATGCGCCAGCTTGCGTCCGGAAAGCCCAGTGGGGTACTCAAGGTCATTATCAGCCGCGGCAGCGGTGGACGGGGTTATAGCGGTGTCAGTTGCCAACATCCCACCCGGATCCTGTCGGTTTCTGCGTATCCTGCCCAGTATCCGCGCTGGCGTGAAGAGGGCGTTACCCTGACCCTCAGCCCGGTACGTCTGGGAAGAAACCCCATGCTTGCCGGGATAAAACATCTCAATCGTCTTGAGCAGGTGCTAATCCGTACTCATCTTGAGCAGACGACAGCCGATGAAGCGCTGGTTCTTGACAGCGAAGGGTTCATTACGGAATGCTGTGCGGCTAATTTATTCTGGCGGCAGGGCAACACTGTTTTCACGCCTTCGCTGGAACAGGCGGGAGTCAACGGTATCATGCGTCAGTTTTGTTTGCAGCAACTGGCACGCTCTGACTTTCACGTTGTCGAAGTTAACGCACGCGAAGAGGCGTTGCAGGCAGCAGATGAAATCGTTATTTGCAACGCGCTGATGCCGGTTATACCTGTCCGCGCTTATGGTCAAATTTGCTTGCCATCGCGCGAGCTGTTCTCTTTTTTAGCCCCGATATGTGAGCAAACCAGATAGTCATGAAGAAAATGTTGCGCTTTGTCCTCCTTCTAATCGTTGCGCTGGGTATCGCTGGCGGCGCGGGAATGTGGAAAGTTCGCCAGCTGGCGAACAGTAAGATCCTGATTAAGGACGAAACAATCTTTACCCTGAAAGCGGGAACCGGGCGACTGGCGCTCGGTGAACAGCTTTATGGCGATAAAATCATTAATCGTCCACGCGTGTTCCAGTGGTTATTGCGTGTGGAACCTGAGCTGTCTCATTTTAAAGCTGGCACCTATCGTTTCACGCCCGGGATGACCGTCAGAGAGATGCTGCAGCTGCTGGAAAGCGGCAAAGAAGCGCAGTTCCCGCTGCGGTTTGTTGAAGGGATGCGCCTTAGCGATTACCTCAAACAGCTGCGTGATGCGCCGTATATTAAACACACGCTGAAAGATGACAGTTACCAGACGGTTGCCGCGGTACTTGAATTTGAACATCCCGAGTGGGTTGAAGGCTGGTTCTGGCCTGACACCTGGATGTATACAGCCGGAACAACCGATGTGGCGATCCTGAAGCGTGCGCACAAAAAAATGGTCGCGGCGGTGGAATCTGCGTGGGAAGGGCGCGCCGATGGCCTGCCGTATAAAGATCAAAACGAGTTTGTCACCATGGCCTCAATTATTGAGAAAGAGACCGCGGTGGCTTCAGAGCGCGACCAGGTGGCGTCGGTCTTTATCAACCGACTGCGCATTGGCATGCGTCTGCAAACTGACCCTACCGTGATTTACGGAATGGGTGAGAACTACAGCGGCAAGATTTCACGAAAAGATCTGGAGACGCCGACGGCGTATAATACCTACGTTATTAGCGGCCTGCCGCCAGGCCCGATTGCCACGCCGAGCGAAGCCTCGCTTAAGGCGGCCGCGCATCCGGCAAAAACACCGTATCTCTACTTTGTGGCTGATGGAAAAGGGGGGCATACCTTTAACACCAACCTTGCCAGCCATAATCGCTCCGTTCAGAATTATCTGAAGGCACTTAAGGAAAAAAATGCGCAGTAAATACATTGTCATTGAGGGACTCGAAGGAGCCGGTAAAACCACAGCCCGCAACGTGGTAATCGAAACGTTGAAAACGCTCGGCGTTGCGGACATGGTGTTTACCCGTGAACCCGGCGGTACGCAGCTGGCTGAAAAGCTGCGCAGCCTGGTGCTGGATATCAAATCCGTGGGCGATGAAGTTATCACTGACAAAGCCGAAGTGCTGATGTTCTATGCCGCTCGCGTGCAGCTGGTAGAGACGGTCATCAAACCGGCTCTGGCCGCTGGCAAGTGGGTCATTGGCGACCGTCACGATCTGTCGACTCAGGCGTATCAGGGCGGGGGACGCGGAATTGACCAGACAATGCTGGCAACGTTGCGTGATGCAGTATTAGGGGATTTCCGCCCCGATCTGACGCTGTATCTGGATGTAACGCCAGAAGTGGGCCTGAAGCGCGCGCGCGCGCGCGGCGAGCTGGATCGCATTGAGCAAGAGTCGCTCGACTTCTTTAATCGCACCCGCGCGCGTTATCTTGAACTCGCCAGTCAGGACAGTTCCATTCGCACCATTGATGCGACGCAGTCCCTGGAAGAGGTGACCCGTTCCATTGAGGAAACTGTCAAACACTGGCTACAGGAGCAACAGGCATGAAATGGTACCCATGGTTGCGCCCGCACTTTGAACAGCTGATCGCCAGCTATCAGGCCGGACGGGGGCATCATGCGTTACTGATTCAGGCATTGCCGGGCATGGGTGAAGATGCATTGATCTACGCCATCACCCGTTTTCTGATGTGCCAGCAGCCAGAAGGTCACAAAAGCTGCGGTAAATGCCGCGGCTGCCAGCTGATGCAGGCGGGCACGCATCCTGACTATTACACGCTGGAGCCTGAGAAGGGCAAAAGTGCGCTCGGTATCGATGCCGTGCGTGAAGTCAGTGAAAAATTATACGAGCACGCACGACTGGGTGGCGCAAAAGTCGTCTGGCTGAAAGACGCGGCGTTGCTTACCGAGGCGGCGGCAAACGCGCTGCTTAAGACGCTGGAGGAGCCACCGGAAAAAACGTGGTTCTTCCTGTCATGCCGCGATCCGGGTCGATTACTGGCGACGTTACGCAGTCGGTGTCGGCTTCATCACCTTGCGACTCCCCAGGAATCGTGGGCGCTGAGCTGGCTGGAGCGTGAGGTGACAACGTCACAGGATAGCGCGTTGTCCGCATTGCGCCTCAGCAGCGGCGCACCTGCCGCGGCGCTGGCTCTGCTCCAGGCGGACGTCTGGTCGCAACGAGAAGCGCTTTGCCGCGCCGTTGCCGCTGCGCTGGAGAGCGGTGACTGGTTGAGCGTACTGCCTGCACTTAACAGCGATCAGGCTGCCGAGCGTCTGCACTGGCTGGCTGCCTTACTTCTGGATGCCCTCAAGATCCAGCAGGGGGCCACGCTGCTGACCAATCCCGATGTCTGGCCACTGGTAAACACGCTGGCGAATCGTCTGCCAGGCGCCACGTTGCGTGCGATCCTGCACGATACTTGCCAGAGCCGCGAACAACTTTTAACGGTAACCGGTCTTAATCGCGAGCTTGTACTGACCGACCAGTTACTGCGTATCGAACATTACCTGCAACCAGGCGTTACTCCGCCTGTTTCCCATCTCTGAGAGAGACATTATGTTTTTAGTCGACTCACACTGCCATCTCGATGGCCTGGATTATCAATCCCTGCATAAAGACGTGGACGACGTGCTGGCTAAAGCCGCCGCCCGCGATGTGAAATTTTGCCTTGCGGTGGCTACCACGCTGCCGGGCTATCGCACCATGCGTGAGCTGGTGGGCGTTCGCCCTAATGTTGTCTTTTCCTGTGGCGTGCATCCGCTCAATCAGGATGAAGCATACGACGTCGAGGAGTTACGTCGTCTGGCGGCCGAAGAGGGCGTGGTAGCGATGGGGGAAACCGGGCTGGATTATTACTACACGCCGGAGACCATGGCGCGTCAGCAGGAGTCCTTCCGCCATCACATTCGCATTGGCCGTGAGCTTAACAAACCGGTTATCGTTCATACCCGCGATGCCCGCGCCGATACCCTGGCGATCCTCAGGGAAGAAAACGTGACGGATTGCGGTGGCGTACTACACTGTTTCACAGAAGACAGAGAAACGGCGGGAAAACTGCTTGATTTAGGGTTTTATATCTCGTTTTCCGGGATCGTGACGTTCCGTAACGCTGAGCAGCTTCGCGATGCTGCGCGTTATGTTCCGCTCGATCGTATTCTGGTGGAAACAGACTCTCCTTATCTGGCTCCGGTACCGCATCGCGGTAAAGAAAACCAGCCAGCAATGACGAGAGACGTGGCTGAATACATGGCCGTTCTGAAGGGTGTCAGTATCGAAGAGCTGGCCCGCGTCACGACGGAAAACTTCTCTACACTGTTCCATATTGACCCCGCCCGCCTGCAATCTGTTTGATACACCTGTTTTTTTTAGGCTCGTAATTAATAGTTAAAACGAGTAAAGTTCACCGCCTCATTTGGGGCGGTGATGGTGTTTTTAGACACATCCAGAAATACTTTTTGTAAATAACTGAAAGTTTTTCGACCGTCTTAAGCTGAAACGTGATAGCCGTCAAACAAACTCAGAGGGAATTATTTTACTCTGTGTAATAAATAAAGGGCGCTTAGATGTCCTGTCCACGGCACGGTACTCCCCCCGGGCCAATGCGTGAAAGCGTAAAAAAAGCACAAATACTCAGGAGCACTCTCAATTATGTTTAAGAATGCATTTGCTAACCTGCAAAAGGTCGGTAAATCGCTGATGCTGCCAGTATCCGTACTGCCTATCGCAGGTATCCTGCTGGGTGTCGGTTCTGCAAACTTCAGCTGGCTGCCAGCCGTAGTGTCCCACGTAATGGCCGAAGCAGGCGGTTCTGTCTTTGCTAACATGCCGCTGATCTTCGCTATCGGTGTTGCTCTGGGCTTCACCAATAACGACGGCGTTTCTGCGCTGGCTTCTGTGGTTGCCTACGGCATCATGGTGAAAACCATGGCTGTGGTTGCACCGCTGGTTCTGCATTTACCTGCTGAAGAGATCGCAGCGAAACACCTGGCGGATACCGGTGTTCTGGGCGGTATCATCTCCGGTGCGATTGCAGCGTACATGTTTAACCGCTTCTATCGCATCAAGCTGCCTGAGTATCTGGGCTTCTTCGCGGGCAAGCGTTTCGTTCCGATCATCTCTGGTCTGGCAGCGATCTTCACGGGTGTGATCCTGTCCTTCATCTGGCCACCAATCGGTACGGCAATCCAGACCTTCTCTCAGTGGGCTGCTTATCAGAACCCGGTAGTGGCGTTTGGTATCTACGGCTTCATCGAGCGTTGCCTGGTGCCATTTGGTCTGCACCACATCTGGAACGTTCCATTCCAGATGCAGATTGGTGAATTCACCAACGCAGCGGGTCAGGTGTTCCACGGTGATATCCCACGTTACATGGCGGGTGACCCAACTGCAGGTAAACTGTCTGGTGGCTTCCTGTTCAAAATGTATGGTCTGCCAGCCGCGGCAATTGCAATCTGGCACTCTGCTAAACCAGAGAACCGTGCAAAAGTGGGCGGTATCATGATCTCCGCAGCGCTGACCTCGTTCCTGACCGGTATCACCGAGCCGATCGAGTTCTCCTTCATGTTCGTTGCGCCGATCCTGTACGTTATCCACGCGATTCTGGCGGGTCTGGCGTTCCCAATCTGTATCCTGCTGGGTATGCGTGACGGTACGTCCTTCTCACACGGTCTGATCGACTTCATCGTTCTGTCCGGTAACAGCAGCAAACTGTGGCTGTTCCCAATCGTGGGTGCGTGCTACGCCGTTGTTTACTACACCATCTTCCGCGTGCTGATCAAAGCACTGGACCTGAAAACGCCAGGTCGTGAAGATGCATCAGAAGACAGCAAAGCAGGCGCGACCAGCGAAATGGCTCCGGCACTGGTTGCAGCATTCGGCGGTAAAGAGAACATCACTAACCTGGACGCGTGTATCACTCGTCTGCGTGTGAGCGTTGCCGATGTTGCGAAAGTAGACCAGCCGGGTCTGAAAAAACTGGGCGCAGCGGGTGTGGTTGTTGCAGGTTCTGGTGTTCAGGCAATCTTCGGTACCAAATCCGATAACCTGAAAACCGAAATGGATGAATACATCCGCAACAGCTAAGCTGTGACCTGGGGAGACTAAGGCAGCCGAATGGCTGCCTTTTTTATGCCTGCAGTTTTGTTATGCCGGGTAGCGGCTGAACACTCAGAAGTCGTAGCTCGCGCTTACAGAGACGTTCAGCGGCGCGCCATATACCACATAAGAGCCGACGTAGTCGTAATACTCTTTGTCGAACAGGTTGTTGACGTTAGCCTGGACAGCAAAATCTTTAGTCACCTGATACCGGCTAAACAGGTTAACCAGCGCGTAGCTGCCTTGTTCTGCCCGTGATCGACCTGCCGGGCCGCCATCTACATCGTTCCAGACTTTATTCTGCCAGTTCACCCCGCCGCCCACTGCCAGTGCAGGTAGCATGGGCAGTTGATAACGGGTAAAGAGCTTCATTGTGGTACGAGGCTGATCGGAACTTACCGCGTTGCCGCGCTTGTCTTCAGCAATGTAGCGGGTTGCGCCGAAGGTCAGCTGCCAGTTATCGGTCAGGGCGCCGTTTAGCTCGAACTCGATCCCTTTACTGACGACCCCATCCAGAGATTCATAAATTGACTCGCCGCTGGGCATGTAGGTGTAGGTATTATTCGCCACATTATCCTGCTCAATGCGGAAGAGGGCGAGCGAGGTGGTCAGGCGCGTACTAAACCAGTCTGCTTTCACCCCGGCTTCATAGCTTTTCCCCGTTGTCGGGTCCAGGTAGCGGCCGCTGGCGTCACGTTTGTCCTGAGGCTGGAAGATGGAGGTATAGCTGACGTAGGTTGACCAGTCTTCATTGATATCATAAACAAGGCCCGCATATGGCGTTACATCATCCTTACTGCTTTCCAGGCGGGTGTCCGGGGAGCCCGCCGGGTTATAGCGAATGTTGTAATGGGTATAACGCGCACCGAGGATCAGAGATAGCGGATCGGCAAGCGAGAAGCGGGCTGAGGTATAGGCTGAAGACTGGCGGATATCATCCTGACTGTAAAGCTTCCAGGGGGTCCACTGCGGATCGGCGATATTCCCGTTCCAGTTTTTGAAGTTACCCACGTCAACCATGCCGTACAGCGCGTCCGGCATGGTGTTGTCATAGTGGTTACGCTGGCGGCTGAAGCTACCGCCAAACATCATCTCATGCTGGCGACCGAAAAGATCGAAACCGCCGCGCAGGAAGGCATCCACCGCATCCTGCTTACGTTCACCGCGGTTCCAGCCGCCATATCCGACCATACCCGCACCGGTCTCTTTATCCGGGTAGCCGGACATATACATCAGTTTGCTGTCGAAGTTGGTGTCGGCATGCATGCCGTTGATGTGGGCTTCCCAGCCGTTGTCGAAGCGTTGGGTGAGGTTGGCGAAAATACGGGTGTTGTCTTTATCTGAATAAGCCCAGTCTGGTGCAACGGTCTGGCTGCGGTTGTAATGGGTTTTGCTGCCATCGCTGTACCAGGTTGGCAGGCCGCCCCAGGTTGGGTTATCGGTATCGCTTTCCTGATATTCATAGCCCACAGACAGGGTGGTGCTGTCAGTCACGTCCGCATCGACCACGCCATAGAGGAACTTTTTGCGGTAGTGGTAGTTATCAACAAAACTGTCGTTGTCCTGATAACCCGTAATAAGACGACCCCGCACGTTACCCGACTCTACCAGCGGAGCCTGCAGATCCAGCACGTAGCGTTGTTTGTCCCAGCTACCGTAACTGGCGGAGACATTGCCTTTAAATTCATTGCTGTCTGCATGCTTACGTACCATGTTGACGTAGGCGGCGGGATTTCCCGTGCCGGACATCAGGCCGGTTGCGCCGCGTACCACTTCAATACGATCGTAAATGGCGGTATCGGCGGCGGTGTCGCCAAAGTTCCATACTTCGCTGATGGAGGTTGGCAGATCATCATACGCATAGTTACTGACAAAGAAGCCGCGCGAGTAAAATACCGTCCGGTCGCTGTCCTGTACCTGCGCGGTGACGCCGGTGGTGTTAGTTAACACCTGGCCGAGGGATTGCAGATTCTGATCTGCCATACGCTGCTGGCTAATGACGCTGACGGACTGCGGAATATCGCGGGGAACCAGTAACAGTTTCGTCCCCGTGGTGGTGGTCTTAACGCTGTAGTCCGTATCCTGACTGCTGGACGGGTCCTGTGCGTTATCAAAACCGCCCTCGACAACCACGGTATCTTCGGTCGCTGAGGCGGCGAAACTGACGGCTGGCATCAATGCCATAGCAATACAGGCAGCCAGCAACGAAGGCGTGGCGGCTGGCTGCGGTTGCCCATCCCTGGTGTGATAAATGAAAGACATCATCAAACCCTTACTGAATGGTGAAAGGTGAGTGCGACAGTCCCGTGAGAACGGGCTGACGTCGTTTTCTATGTTAAAAATGCGCATGAAAATGCAAATGCGAAATATACGCATTGTGATTAGCACTGTAAACAGATGTGTCAAAAGGAAATGAAATTATGTTTCAGGTGGTGAAGCGTCGAGAGCGGTTACTCTTCAGTCAGCTGAAACGCTTTCAGGAAAGAAATCCGGGGAGAAGGTTGAAAGGACAGGAGAAAGTCGCTCATACTCTTCCATTGTGCCACACACTCATGCAGAGATTGTGTTAATAGCGGACGCACCACGCCAGATTAAACTACAAAGGAACAGGTCATGGCTGAAGAAACCATTTTCAGTAAAATTATCCGCCGCGAAATCCCTTCGGATATCGTTTATCAGGATGAGCTGGTGACGGCTTTCAGAGATATTTATCCTCAGGCTCCGACTCATATCCTTATCATTCCAAATATTCTGATTCCCACCGTCAATGACGTAAAAGCCGAGCATGAAGTGGCGTTAGGCCGTATGCTGACGGTAGCCGCGAAAATCGCCGAGCAGGAGGGGATTGCTGAAGACGGTTACCGTTTGATCATGAACTGTAATCGCCATGGTGGTCAGGAAGTTTATCATATTCATATGCATCTTCTGGGTGGGCGTCCTCTGGGACCGATGCTGTCACATAAAGGTCTTTGACATGTTAAAAGGGCGTATTGCAGCGCTGGCAATGACATTGGTAATGGTGGGATGCAGCACGCGCCCGGCCATTCCCGTCAGTGATGAACAGACGCTGGTGATGGAGTCCTCGGTACTTGCCGCGGGCATCACCGCAGAACAACCTACGTTGACCATCAGTGAAATTAAATCTTCTGCGTCCTCTACGCTCTTTAACGAAAGACACGAACCGGTGACGGTGCACTACCGTTTCTTCTGGTATGACGTACGGGGTCTTGAAATGCACCCGCTGGAAGCGCCGCGCAGCGTGACCATTCCGGCAGGATCGTCGGTAACGCTCTATGGTAGCGCCAACTATCTGGGTGCGCATAAGGTGAGACTTTATCTTTATCTGTAAGAGGTGAACCTTGATTAAAAATATGAGCCGTTATGCGCTCGTGACAGCTTTTGCACTGTTCCTTGCAGGATGTGTGACGCGAACCGAACAGCCTGCGCCGGTGGACGAGGCAAAACCGGGTACGGAGCAGCCGACACAGCCAACGCAACCGCAGCCAACCGTGCCGTCTGTACCGACGATCCCGTCGCAGCCTGGCCCGATTGAACATCCGGACCAGACCTCCCAGCCAACGCCGCGCGTGCGTCATTATGACTGGAACGGTGCGATGCAACCGATGGTGGGCAAAATGCTGCAGGCGCAGGGCGTGACGGCAGGCAGCGTACTGCTGGTGGATAGCGTAAATAACCGGACTAACGGTTCACTCAATGCCGGGGAAGCGACAGAAACCCTGCGCAATGCACTGGCCAATAACGGTAAATTTACGCTGGTTTCCGCACAGCAGCTGGCAGTAGCCAAACAGCAGCTTGGTCTGTCGCCACAGGACAGCCTCGGTACGCGCAGTAAGGCGATGGGGATTGCCCGTAACGTTGGTGCGCAGTATGTGCTGTACTCTAATGCCACCGGTAACGTGAATACGCCAGCCCTGCAGATGCAGCTGATGCTGGTCCAGACAGGCGAGATTATCTGGTCAGGTAAAGGTGCGGTTACGCAACTCTGACTGCACGCGTGAAGCGATCCTCACGCGTTATTTTCCGCAGTATCGTCTTATCGCGCCGCAGGCCCACTCCGGGCTTGGCGGCGCGAGTTGCATTCTGGAACAGGGCGAGCAGCGTCTGGTGTTGCGTCATCACCACGATCCCTTAGCCCCCGTTTCCCATTTTCGCCGTCAGTTTCGTGCCCTGAAGCGTCTACCGGCGGATCTCGTGCCAGCCCCGCGCTTTTTCACACAGGGCTGGATGGCGGTAGAGTATCTGGCAGGGGAGATCCGGCATACGCTGCCTGACAACGCAACGCTTGCGACGACGCTCTGTCAGTTGCACCATCAGCCGTGTCTGGGGTGGCGAGTCACGCTGCTCCCTTTGCTGGAACAATACTGGCAGCGAGCCTCACCGGACAGACGTACCCCACGGTGGCTTGCGCAGCTTAAACGGTTACGCACTGCGGGAGAGCCTCAGCCGCTTCGGCTGTCGCCATTACACATGGATGTTCATGCCGGAAATATTGTGCATACGTCCACCGGCATCAGGCTTATCGACTGGGAGTATGCCGGTGATGGGGATGTGGCACTGGAGCTGGCGGCCGTCTGGGTGGAAGATGATACAGCGCGCCAAAGACTGATCGGCGATTACGCCCGCATTGCGCATCTGGACGCGGGACAGCTGGCGCGTCAGGTCAGACGCTGGCGACCCTGGGTCGTCATGCTGATGGCGGGCTGGTTTGAAATGCGTTTTCAGCAGTCCGGCGAGAAACAATTTATTGCGCTGGCAGATGATGCCTGGCGCCAGTTACACATTAAAGGATAAGAGAGGTTGCTGTGGGTCCAGTCATGTTGGATGTAGAAGGGTTTGAACTGGATGCGGAGGAGCGTGAAATTCTGGCGCACCCGCTGGTGGGGGGGCTCATCCTGTTTACCCGCAACTATCACGATCCGGCGCAGTTGCGTGAGCTGGTTCGCCAGATCCGCGCGGCGTCGCGTAATCATCTGGTCGTGGCCGTCGATCAGGAAGGCGGGCGCGTGCAGCGTTTCCGTGAGGGCTTCACCCGTCTGCCCGCGGCCCAGTCTTTCGCGGCGCTGCTCGGCACCGAAGAGGGCGGAAATCTGGCCCAGGAGGCCGGCTGGCTGATGGCCAGCGAGATGATTGCCATGGATATCGACATCAGTTTTGCCCCGGTGCTGGACGTAGGGCATATCAGTGCGGCAATTGGCGAGCGCTCTTACCATAGCGATCCCCGTATTGCGCTGGAGATGGCCACCCGCTTTATCGATGGCATGCACGATGCAGGAATGAAAACCACCGGTAAACACTTCCCGGGGCACGGCGCCGTGACGGCGGATTCGCATAAAGAGACTCCGCGTGATCCGCGCCCGGAAGCGGAAATTCGTGCCAAAGATATGTCGGTGTTCCGCTCGCTGATTAGCGATAACAAGCTGGATGCCATTATGCCTGCGCATGTGATTTACAGTGACGTCGACCCGCGCCCGGCGAGTGGTTCTCCGCACTGGTTGAAAAACGTGCTGCGTCAGGAGCTCGGTTTCAACGGCGTGATCTTCTCCGACGATTTGTCGATGGAAGGTGCGGCGATCATGGGCAGCTACGCGGAGCGTGGGCAGGCGTCGCTCGACGCAGGTTGCGATATGATCCTCGTCTGCAATAATCGTAAAGGCGCAGTCAGCGTGCTGGATAACCTGTCGCCGATCAATGCAGAGCGTGTTACACATTTGTATCATAAAGGTTCATTTAGCCGTCAGGAGCTGATGGATTCGGCACGCTGGAAAGCGGTTAACGCCCGGCTTGAAGCACTGAATGAGCGCTGGCAGGCACATAAAGCCAGCCTGTAAATCCTCCCGGAAGGCGTAGCGTGGTGAGAAGACGATGATCATCTATTTACACGGTTTTGACTCAAACAGTCCTGGTAATCATGAGAAGGTACTGCAACTGCAGTTTATCGATCCGGATGTTCGGCTGATCAGCTACAGCACGCGCCATCCGAAACATGACATGCAGCATCTGCTCAAAGAAGTGGACAAGATGCTGCAGCTCAACATCGACGATCGCCCGCTGATTTGCGGCGTGGGGCTGGGTGGCTACTGGGCGGAGCGGATTGGGTTCCTGTGCGATATTCGCCAGGTGGTATTCAATCCTAACCTGTTCCCGAACGAGAACATGGAAGGCAAGATTGACCGTCCAGAAGAGTATGTCGATATTGCCACCAAGTGCGTCAGCAATTTCCGTGAAAAGAACCGCGACCGCTGTCTGGTGATCCTTTCGCGTAATGATGAGGCGCTCAACAGCCACCGTGCGGCTGAGCTGTTGCATCACTACTATGAAATTGTCTGGGACGAAGAACAGACCCACAAATTCAAGAACATCTCCCCGCATCTGCAGCGCATCAAAGCCTTCAAAACACTGGGCTAAGATACTGCGTAAGATCTCCCTGGCCCGGCCGCGAAAGCGTGCCGGGCTTTCTTTTTCTGCAGAATTGTCTACTTTTAAGCCACCAAAACTTGATGCACATCAATTTTGGTATGACCAATGCGCCTGACGTGGTATTCTCAATGCACCTGAATGGTTTCAGTGCTGTAACCTGTTGTTAATTAAGGGTTATTTTTATAACTTTTAATTAACAATTGGTTAATAATTTGAGGGGGTCACGTTGACTACGCCATTGAAAAAGATAGTGATTGTAGGCGGTGGTGCTGGCGGGCTGGAGCTGGCGACACAGTTGGGTAAGAAGCTGGGTCGTGGCAAAAAAGCCAAAATCACGCTGGTGGATCGTAACCACAGCCACCTGTGGAAACCGTTGCTGCACGAAGTGGCGACCGGTTCACTGGATGAGGGCGTGGACGCGCTGAGCTATCTGGCGCACGCACGTAACCACCATTTCCAGTTCCAGCTGGGTTCCGTGGTGGATATCAACCGTGAGAGCAAAACCATTACCCTGGCCGAGCTGCGTGACGAAAAAGGGGAGTTGCTGGTCCCGGAGCGCAAGCTTGCCTATGACACACTGGTCATGGCGCTGGGCAGTACCTCCAACGATTTCAACACCCCGGGTGTGAAAGAGCACTGCATTTTCCTGGATAACCCGCACCAGGCGCGTCGTTTCCACCAGGAAATGCTGAACCTGTTCCTGAAGTACACCAATAACATGGGTGCGAATGGCAAGGTGAATATCGCCATTGTAGGCGGTGGCGCAACGGGCGTTGAGCTCTCCGCTGAGCTGCACAATGCGGTAAAACAGCTGCACAGCTACGGGTATAAAGGGTTAACCAATGAAGCGCTGAACGTAACGCTGGTTGAGGCAGGTGAGCGTATTCTGCCTGCGCTGCCTCCGCGTATTTCTGGCGCGGCGCATAACGAACTGACCAAACTGGGCGTACGTGTTCTCACCCAGACGATGGTGACCAGCGCAGACGAAGGTGGCCTGCACACCAAAGATGGCGAGTACATCAAAGCGGATCTGATGGTCTGGGCGGCGGGTATCAAAGCACCTGATTTCATGAAAGACATTGGCGGGCTGGAAACCAACCGTATCAATCAGCTGGTGACCGAGCCGACGCTGCAAACCACGCGCGATCCGGAGATTTTCGCGATTGGTGACTGTGCGTCATGCGCGCGTCCTGAAGGCGGTTTCGTGCCTCCTCGCGCCCAGGCAGCGCATCAGATGGCAAGCCTGGTGCTGCACAATATTCTGGCACAGCGCAAAGGCAAGCCAATGAAGGCCTACGTCTACAAAGACCACGGCTCTCTGGTTTCGCTGTCGAACTTCTCTACCGTAGGCAGCCTGATGGGGAACCTAATGCGCGGCTCGATGATGGTAGAAGGGCGCATCGCACGCTTTGTCTATATCTCCCTGTACCGTATGCACCAGATTGCGCTGCACGGCTACTTCAAAACCGGGCTGATGATGCTGGTAGGACGAATCAACCGCGTGATCCGTCCACGTCTGAAGCTGCACTAATTTTTCTCTCCCTCCGGGCCCTCCGGAGGGTTTTTTTAGCATATCATGCTGCTCATCACAGATTGAGTGCTTAAGAGTTCTCCTAAACGCCCTGTTACTCTCCTGAAAGCCACTTTTTTGAGCCTTTGTCTTATTGGCGAAGCGTAGCCTGCATTGCAAAATTGTTACCAATAGCAACAAAGGAGGAAGTCCCGTGAATAAATCAATGTTGGCGGGTATAGGGATTGGCGTCGCTGCTGCGTTAGGTGTGGCTGCCGTTGCCAGTCTCAACGTACTGAATCGCGGCCCACAGTATGCGCAGGTGGTTTCTGCAACCCCCATTAAAGAAACAGTTAAAACGCCTCGTCAGGAGTGCCGTAACGTCTCTGTCACCCATCGTCGTCCGGTTCAGGATGAAAACCGTATTGCCGGCTCTGTGCTGGGCGCGGTGGCAGGCGGGGTGATTGGTCACCAGTTTGGTGGCGGCCGTGGTAAAGATGTGGCGACCGTGGTCGGTGCGCTGGGTGGCGGCTATGCCGGTAACCAGGTGCAGGGCGCAATGCAGGATAACGATACGTACACCACGACACAGCAGCGCTGTAAAACCGTCTATGACAAGTCGGAAAAAATGCTGGGTTATGACGTGACGTACAAAATTGGTGACCAGCAGGGCAAAATCCGTATGGACAGAGACCCTGGCACACAAATTCCGCTGGATGGAAATGGCCAGCTGGTACTGAATAACAAAGCGTAAAAAAGATGTTCTCTGAACTTAGCTCCTCAAGCGCTCAGGCTGAGGAGCTTTTTTTTTAGCCCTGGATTTTAAGCAGTTCGGGCCACAGTCGCAGGGTGGTCTCGGTGATATGCTGCAGTTTTTCCAGCGTCGCCCCTTCTCGGGCGCTAATCGACATCCCCTGTAAAATACAGCTCAGGTATTGTGCTAATTCCTGAGGGCGGCAATGCGCCGGAATTTCACCACGCTGCTGGCGCTGGGCCAGGAAGGTGCTGAGCGTCTCCTCCTGCATGGCATGACGCGATTTCACCGTATTGGCGATCTCTTTCGAGGAGGCCGCAAGCGTCGCGGAGGTGTTAATCATAAAACAGCCCGCGGGCGTCTCTTTGCTGGTGAAGCAGGTGGCGATGGCGGTGAAATAGTCATGCAGTGCCTGCTCAACCGTTTTCTCTTCACAAAACAGCTGTGCTTCGTATCGCGATGCAAAGCGAGAGATGTATCGGTCCAGTACCGCCCTGAACAACCCCTCTTTATTCGTGAATTCCGCATACAGCGTCGGCGCTTTGGCTCCGGTGGCTTCTACCAGATCGGAAAGCGAAGTCGCTTCATACCCATGTTGCCAGAAGAGAGTCATGGCCTTATCAAGCGCTGCATCCCTGTCGAACACTTTTGGTCGGCCACGGCTTTTCTTCGCACAACTCGTGACATCGGTTGTCATTTGCCGTTGGTCCTCTGTTGGTTTGTTGAATAACCATTATAAAAATAAACGCATTTCACCACCAGTGCTGTTTTCTGAAAAATAAATTAATCATATGGGTATGAAAAATAACGGAATTAAAATTAATTTAATGGTCGTTATAAAAACATATTGACGTGTGAGCTGGATCACATCTATCATTTACCTATCGATCGTTAACTAAATAGCTAACGACCTCAAAATTCATCTGCCAAAGGTAAAAATCATGAAAAACGTAAAAACCCTCATCGCCGCTGCTGTTCTTAGCTCACTCTCTTTCGCAAGCTTTGCTGCTGTGGAAGTCCAGTCAACGCCTGCTGACCAGCATAAAGTAGGGACCATCTCTGCCAGCGCCGGGACTAACCTGGGTTCACTGGAAGACCAGCTGGCGCAAAAAGCGGATGAGATGGGTGCGAAATCGTTCCGCATTACCTCTGTAACCGGTCCTAACACCCTTCACGGTACCGCTGTTATTTACAAATAAGCCTGGCTAAACCCTCATTTATGCCACTGCTAAAAAAACGCCCTGCATGTGCAGGGCGTTTTTGCGTTTGGGTTTACATCGACTGCTGGGCGACACCATGATGTCGTGTGACGTCAGTCGGCATGCCCGAACGTGCTTCCATTGCCCGCTCCATCACAATGCCATCCGTCCTTGCATCGGTTTTAAAACTCACCATCGCCGCATTCAGGTTGATTGGCAGCGTCTGCGGATCGTCATCAATGTTTTTCGATAAAGGCTGGTGAATTTCAACCAGTCGCACGCCGCCTGGCTCCTCAGAGACCTTGATCGGGGTATTAATGATGTTCACTTTGGTGCCCGGCGTAACCAGGTTGAAGAGCGTTTTGATATCGTCATCGCGCAGACGAATACAGCCGGAGCTGACGCGCATGCCAATACCAAAGTCCGCGTTCGTTCCATGTAACAGGTACACGCCGCCATAGGCCGCGAGGCGGATGGCATGGTGGCCCATTGGGTTATCCGGGCCGGCCGGTACAACGGCGGGCAGATCGATCCCCTGCGCTTTATAGCGGGCACGAATATTGGCCGTTGGCGTCCAGGTTGGGTTTGCACGCTTGTCTGATACGGTGGTAACCATCGTCGGGGTCAGCGTGTCGCCGCCCAACTGGCCAATACCAATAGGGTATACGGTTACCTCATTTTTACCGGGCGGGTAATAGTAAAGACGCAGTTCGGCAAGGTTTATCACGATCCCCTCGCGCGGCGCATCCGGCAAAATCGTCTGCAGCGGGATGGTTAACACGCTGCCAGCGCGCGGGACATAAGGGTCAACGCCGGGGTTGGCCTGCAGTAAGGCCAGAAAGCCGACGTTATATTTTTTGGCAATCGCCTCAAGCGATCCACCATTGTTTTCAACCACATGAAAACGGTTTTCCCCAACCACCTTACTGCCTGCAGGCGGGAGTGGCCAGGTGTTTGCGCGAGCGGGAAGTACAACCGCGACCGTTGCGGCCAGCGCTAACACGGTTATCCAGCGAGTGAAACGCGAAGAGGTCATCATCACTATAATCCATATAAATGACAGGGTGATTGTTTTATAACGGTTAGTGATAATTATGGCGAAGGGGTCTGTCGGGAAGATCGGGTGAAGTGAAAAGAGTTTGTAAATTGTTCCCCCGGTAGCATGGCGCAACCGGGGGCAGAGCAGATTATGCGATCGCGTTCTCTTCCAGCTGGCGCATAAAGTTGCGTACCCAGTCCATACGGGTTTTACGCTCCGTCAGCTCCTGAGTAAATTTCAGCCGCGTTGGCCCATCCAGGCGGAAATGCTGCGGCTGCTTTTGCAGTAAACCGATGAGCCACGTAGGGTTAACGTGGTTTTTCTCGGCAAACTCAATCACGCCGCCTTTCTCGTTGCCCTCAAGCTTACGGATGCCCAGCTTCTGCGCCTGCTGACGCAGGCGCGCGATATCCAGCAAGTTGCGTGCGGCATCCGGGAGCAGGCCAAAGCGGTCAATAAGCTCGACTTTGATCTCTTCCAGCTCGTTCTCATTTTTCGCACTGGCGATACGTTTGTAGAACGACAGGCGGGTATTAACATCCGGAATGAAATCGTCCGGCAGCAGAGACGGCATGCGTAACTCAACTTCGGTTTGCTGGCTGGTGAGGTCTTCCAGCGACGGTTCGCGTCCGGCCTTGAGGGCATCGACCGCGTTTTCCAGCAACTCCATGTAGAGCGAGAAACCGATGGTTTCCATCGAGCCACTTTGATCTTCACCCAACAGCTCACCCGCACCGCGGATCTCCAGGTCGTGCGTCGCCAGTGCAAAGCCAGCGCCCAGATCTTCCAGCGAGGCGATCGCTTCCAGACGTTTTTGCGCATCGGTGGTCATCGCTTTTGGATGCGGCGTCAGCAGCCAGGCATAGGCCTGATGGTGCGAACGCCCGACGCGGCCACGCAGCTGATGAAGCTGTGCCAGACCGAAATGATCCGCGCGTTCAATAATGATGGTGTTGGCCGTCGGGATATCGATCCCGGTCTCAATGATGGTCGTACACACCAGCACGTTAAAGCGCTGGTGGTGGAAGTCGTTCATCACCCGTTCCAGCTCGCGTTCGCGCATTTGCCCGTGACCGATGGCAATACGCGCTTCCGGCACCAGCTCTGCCAGGCGGTCTGCCGCTTTCTGAATATTTTCCACGTCGTTGTAGAGGTAATAGACCTGACCGCCGCGCAGCACCTCACGCAGAATGGCCTCACGTACCACCAGATTATCGTATTCGCGGACAAAGGTTTTTACGGCCAGACGACGCGCCGGCGGCGTGGCGATAATTGACAGATCGCGCATGCCGCTCATCGCCATGTTCAGGGTTCGCGGAATTGGCGTCGCGGTCAGGGTCAGGATATCAACGTCGGCACGCATCGCTTTAATACGCTCTTTATGGCGTACCCCGAAACGGTGCTCTTCATCAACAATCAACAGCCCCAGATCTTTCCACTTCACGTCGCTCTGCAGCAGTTTGTGGGTGCCGATCAGAATATCGATCTTACCTTCGCTGGCCTGCTCCAGGATTTGCGTTTGCTCTTTGGTACTGCGAAAACGTGACAGCATCTCGATGCGTACCGGCCAGTTGGCAAAGCGGTCGCGGAAGTTATCGAAGTGCTGCTGAGCGAGCAGGGTGGTGGGTACCAGCACCGCCACCTGCTTGTTATTCTCGACGGCGAGGAATGCCGCGCGCATGGCTACTTCGGTTTTCCCGAAGCCGACATCGCCACAGACCAGCCTGTCCATTGCCAGCGGCTGACACATGTCGCTTAACACGGCATTGATGGCCTGAGCCTGGTCCGGCGTGGTTTCAAACGGGAAGCTGTCGCAGAACAGCTGGTACTGCTCTTTATCATGCTTAAAGGCAAAGCCCTCTTTGGCCGCACGCTGGGCATAGATATCCAGCAGCTCGGCCGCCACATCACGCACTTTTTCCGCCGCTTTCTGCCGGGCGCGTGCCCAGGCGTCGCCGCCCAGTTTATGCAATGGTGCATTCTCTTCTGCACCCCCGGCGTAGCGACTGATCAGATGCAGGGATGAGACCGGCACGTAGAGTTTGGCGTCGTTAGCGTAGGTCAGCATCAGGTATTCACCTTTGATGCCACCGGCCTCCAGCGTCGTCATCCCCTGATAACGACCCACGCCATGTTCAAGGTGCACAATCGGCTGGCCCGGATGGAGTTCCGCCAGGTTGCGGATCAGCGTATCCGGGTTAATGGTGCGACGGCTGTCCTGACGGCGACGCGCAACACGTTCACCCAGCAGGTCGCTTTCACAGATTAATGCCACGTTGTTGAGGGTATCGATAAACCCGTGCTCGGCGGCACCGATCATCAGATAACGCCCCGTCCCCGTGGCTTCGCTCAGGCGCAAAATGCGTTTCGGAGCAACTTTAATCCGCCCCAGCAGTTCGCCCAGCGCTTCACGGCGGCCTTCACTCTCAACGGAGAAGACAACCGGGCCGGTAAAGGCATCGAGGAACTTGCGCAGACTCTCCAGCGGGGATTTCTGCTGTGCCTGAACGGCTAAATCTGGCAGCTTCTGGAATGCAAGATTGGTGTTGGCAGCTTTATCGGCAAGCGTATCGGTTTTCAATTGTACGCGAGGCCAGCGCTTGAGTTCGGCGTTGAGCTCGTCGGTGCGCAGCCACAGCGCTTCAGGCGGCAGCAGCGGACGCATTGGGTCTACGCCCCGGTTTTCAAAGCGCGCGCGGGTTTCGCTCTCAAAGCGGCTGGCGCTGGCGTCGATATCACCGGTGTTCACAATCAACGTGTTCGCCGGGAAGTAGCTGAACAGGGCGGGCAATGGCTCGTTAAAGAACAGCGGCTGCCAGTATTCGATCCCGGCAGGAAGCGTACCTTTGCTGACCTGCTGATAGATATGCTCAGCGTCGCGCTTAACGTCGAACTTGTCGCGCCACTGGCTGCGGAACAGCTCGATAGCGGTTTTGTCCGTCGGGAATTCATGGGCGGGTAATAAATTGATGGCTTCCACTTCTTCCAGCGTGCGCTGCGTGTCGGCGTCGAATACGCGCAGGCTGTCGATCTCATCGTCGAAGAAGTCCAGTCGATACGGCTGGTCGCTGCCCATCGGGTACAGGTCGAGCAACGCACCGCGCGTGGCGTATTCCCCGTGCTCCATAACCTGATCGACATGACGGTATCCGGCGCTGTCCAGTTGCGCGCGCAGATCGTCCCGGGACAGGCGCTGACCTTTTTTCATCACCAGCGCATGGCCGTGCAAATAGCTGTGAGGACAGACGCGCTGCATCAGGGTGTTGACCGGAACGATCAGCACGCCGCGCTGCATGGTCGGTAACTGATAGAGGGTCGACAGGCGCGAGGAGATGATCTCCTGATGCGGGGAGAAGCTGTCATACGGCAGCGTTTCCCAGTCGGCCAGACTGAAGACCAGGTTATCGGTGAACTGGCGAATTTCATCATGCAGTCGCAGCGCATTTTGCATATCCGGGGCGACCAGCACCACCGGACCAGGATGTCGCTCAGCGATTTCTGCCACCAGCGTGGCGCACGCAGCGCCAGTGAGTTCGCCCAGCTGGCGCTGGTCGCCCGCTTTGACAGGCAGGGAATAACGATAGTGTTCAGGCATGGCTATGTCAGAGTCTCTTGTGGATATACCAACAGTATTGGGGCATATCACTGATACGCAATGTCTTTATTATCCTCGATCGTTTTGCATAAGCAAATCTGAACTGCAACGCGGGAAGATTCGCCCCCGGACGGGGGCGAGGGCGGTATTATCGGGTTGCCGGAGACAGTGCGCTCGCGGAAGGGGGAGAGAAGAACAGATCGCCAAACAGTGCCGTCGATATTTTGCGTACGCCAAGCCCGGCGAGGGTGCAGATCAGCAGGCTGGCAAATGGGTAGACCAGGATTAAGGCAAGCTCGGCCCAGACCGGCCAGTAGGCAGCATTCATCTCACCAATCAGGAACAGGCTGAAGGCCTCTATCAGGATGCGGTGCGTGGTGTAGATAGCGATGGTGTTTGAGCCGATAACGTTAAGCAGGTTGCTGGGATGAACGGCATAACGCTGCTCGAGGCTATAGAAAAGCTTCATGATCAGCACGATCGACAGCAGGGAAAGCAGCAGCGGAACGTTAGCAAACCACAGTACCACGGAGACCGCAGCAAAAGCGGCCAGCGCCAGCCAGGTGCGACGCAGGTTCAGCCCCTTCATCCAGGCCATCAGCTCTGCGCCATACCACGCGCCAAGGCTGTAGTAGATCATATTGCGTACCACGCTGTTCATTCCCCACCACGGCAGCGGCAGGAAATTGATTGCGATGCTGGCCAGTGCCAGCAGCCCCAGTACGGGCAGCTTCCAGCGGCTAAGCAGTTTACATAGCGTGAAATAGACCACCAGGGCGTACAGATACCACAGGCTGGTGCTGGCAGTGAGCATCCCCCACGCAAACCCGGAAAGTGAATCGGCATACGCGGCGTTTGAGGAGGTGGCCAGCTCACGTTCAGGTGCCAGCCAGGCATTGAGGTGGCTCAGCGCCTGCCATTGCAATACGCCCCACAGCGCAAGGACCCAGACAATGCTCCAGATCCGTTTGTCAAAACTGGTGCGCCAGTTCACCTCGTCAATATAACGACGGATCAGATAACCGGATATGAAGAAAAATACCGGCATACGGAAGGGCGCGAGATAAAGGTTAAAATAGACCCAGCATTTGGCGAGAAGACCGGACAACGGATGTTGTAGCCCCGTCAGATGGGGATAAAATGTGATAACCGAATGATAGATTACCACCAGGCAGATACACAGCCCCTTTATCTGGTTAATCCATAATGCTTTTTGCTTCATTGTTCGCAACTACCTTATTGCCATAAACGAACGAACAATTGTTGGTAAACGCAGCCGGGATGTAACGGGAAACAGTCTGTATCAGGAAGTTTTTCGGAAAAGGTGGAGGGTGTGGCGCGATAATTCGAAGAGTAGCGTTCTGATTTATCTGAATTTTTCAGAAAAATGATTACCAAAGCTTACGGTTTCAGTCATTTACGCTTAACGGATTCGCTTATATACTCGTGGGTCTGCTATCAGCAAACAGACGGACTTCATGTATCAACCTGTCGCACTCTTCATAGGCTTACGCTACATGCGTGGGCGCGCCGCGGACCGTTTCGGTCGCTTTGTCTCCTGGCTTTCGACTATTGGCATTACGCTTGGCGTGATGGCACTGGTGACGGTGCTTTCCGTCATGAACGGCTTTGAGCGCGAGCTGCAAAACAACATCCTGGGGCTGATGCCGCAGGCCATTCTCTCTTCTACCAGCGGTTCCGTTAACCCGCAACAACTGCCGGAAAGTGCGGCGAAGTTACAGGGTGTCACGCGCGTTGCGCCGGTGACAACGGGCGATGTCGTTCTGCAAAGCGCCCGCAGCGTGGCGGTGGGCGTCATGCTGGGGATTGACCCGACGCAAAAAGATCCGCTCACGCCGTATCTGGTCAACGTGAAGCAAAGCGATCTGGAAGCGGGCAAATACAACGTGATCCTCGGCGAGCAGCTTGCCGGGCAGCTTGGGGTCAACCGTGGCGACCAGCTGCGCGTGATGGTGCCGTCTGCCAGCCAGTTTACGCCGATGGGACGTTTGCCCAGCCAGCGTCTGTTCACCGTGATTGGCACGTTTGCCGCCAACAGCGAAGTTGACGGCTACCAGATGCTCATGAATATCCAGGATGCTTCGCGACTGATGCGTTATCCGGTGGGCAATATTACCGGCTGGCGTCTGTGGCTCGACGCACCGCTGAAGGTCGATACCCTCAGCCAGCAAACCTTGCCGGAAGGCACAAAATGGCAGGACTGGCGCGAGCGTAAAGGCGAACTGTTCCAGGCCGTGCGTATGGAAAAAAATATGATGGGCCTGCTGCTAAGCCTGATCGTCGCGGTCGCGGCATTTAACATCATCACCTCGCTTGGTCTGATGGTAATGGAAAAGCAGGGCGAAGTTGCCATCCTGCAAACCCAGGGGCTGACGCCGCGCCAGATTATGGCCGTCTTTATGGTGCAGGGGGCCAGCGCCGGGATCATTGGCGCGTTACTCGGGGCGGTTCTCGGGGCGCTGCTGGCCAGTCAGTTGAATAACTTAATGCCGATCATCGGCGCGCTGCTTGATGGCGCGGCGCTGCCGGTTGCTATCGAACCGCTGCAGGTGGTCGGTATTGCGCTGGCCGCGATGGCCATTGCGCTGCTTTCTACGCTCTATCCTTCCTGGCGCGCTGCCGCCACTCAACCCGCTGAGGCTTTACGTTATGAATAAGATCCTGTTGCAATGCGACAACCTGTCCAAACGCTATCAGGAAGGCTCTGTACAGACTGATGTGCTGCACAATGTGAGCTTCAGCGTGGGCGAAGGCGAGATGATGGCGATTGTCGGCAGCTCCGGTTCCGGCAAAAGTACCTTATTACACCTGCTGGGCGGGCTGGATACGCCGACCAGTGGCGACGTAATTTTCTCAGGCCAGCCGATGAGCAAAATGTCTTCTGCGGCAAAAGCGGAGCTGCGTAACCGTGAGCTGGGCTTTATCTACCAGTTCCACCACCTGTTGCCGGATTTCACGGCACTGGAAAACGTGGCGATGCCTTTGCTGATTGGTAAAAAGAAACCGGCAGAAATTAATGCCCGTGCCAGCGACATGCTGAAAGCCGTAGGCCTGGGGCATCGCGGTGACCACCGTCCGTCTGAGCTGTCCGGTGGCGAGCGTCAGCGTGTAGCAATTGCCCGTGCGCTGGTGAACAACCCGCGTCTGGTGCTGGCGGATGAACCAACCGGCAACCTGGATGCGCGCAATGCTGACAGTATTTTCCAGCTTCTGGGTGAGCTGAATGCCTCACAGGGGACGGCGTTTCTGGTGGTGACCCACGATTTGCAGCTGGCAAAACGGATGGGACGCCAGCTTGAGATGCGTGACGGTCATCTGAACGCTGAACTGACTCTGATGGGAGCGGAGTAATGGCCTCACCGTTATCGTTACTCATCGGGCTACGCTTCAGCCGCGGGCGTCGTCGCGGCGGGATGGTCTCCCTTATCTCGGTGATCTCCACCATCGGTATTGCGCTCGGCGTGGCGGTGTTGATCGTAGGGTTAAGCGCCATGAATGGTTTTGAGCGTGAGTTGAATAACCGTATTTTGGCCGTTGTGCCGCACGGCGAAATCGAACCGGTTAATCAGCCGTGGAACAACTGGAGTGATGCCCTCAGCAAAGTGGAAAACGTGCCGGGTATTGCCGCCGCTGCACCTTACATTAACTTCACAGGGCTGGTGGAAAGCGGTGTTAACCTGCGCGCCATCCAGGTGAAAGGGGTGAACCCGGCGCAGGAGGCGCGTCTGAGCGCGCTGCCGAAGTATGTGCAGAACGGCGCGTGGGCAAACTTTAAGGCCGGTGAGCAACAGATCATCATGGGCAAAGGTGTGGCCGACGCGCTGAAAGTGAAGCAGGGCGACTGGGTGTCGATCATGATCCCAAACGCCAGCGCTGACCATAAATTACAGCAGCCTAAGCGCGTGCGTCTGCACGTCACCGGGATCCTGCAACTGAGCGGTCAACTCGATCACAGCTTTGCAATGGTACCGCTGGAAGACGCACGTCAGTATCTGGACATGGGCGACAGCGTGACGGGCATCGCCATTAAGGTTAACGACGTCTTCAATGCCAATAAACTGGTGCGTGATGCGGGCAGCGTGACCAATAACTATGTCTACATCAAAAGCTGGATCGGCACTTACGGGTATATGTATCGTGATATCCAGATGATCCGCGCCATCATGTATCTGGCGATGGTGCTGGTGATTGGTGTAGCGTGCTTTAATATCGTCTCGACGCTGGTTATGGCGGTCAAAGACAAGAGTGGCGACATCGCGGTTCTGCGTACCCTTGGGGCAAAGGACGGTCTTATTCGCGCCATCTTTGTCTGGTATGGTCTGCTGGCGGGGCTGTTCGGTAGCCTGTGCGGGGTGGTGATTGGCGTCGTGGTGTCGTTACAGCTCACGCCAATCATCAACGGAATTGAGAAGCTGATCGGCCACCAGTTCCTGTCGGGTGATATCTATTTTATTGACTTCCTGCCGTCTGAATTGCACTGGCTGGACGTTATTTATGTGCTGGTTACAGCACTTTTACTGAGTCTGCTGGCAAGCTGGTATCCGGCGCGTCGCGCAAGCCGAATTGATCCGGCGAGGGTATTAAGTGGCCAGTAATTACGTCATGATCTAGCGGCTTACGGGCCGCCAGGTTAAAAGAGGAATGCGTTATGTATTACGGATTTGATATTGGCGGCACCAAAATTGCGCTCGGCGCGTTTGATAACGATCTCAAACTGCAGTGGGAAACCCGCGTTCCCACGCCGCGCGAAAGCTACGATGAATTTTTAACCGCCATTGCCGCGCTGGTGGCGCAAGCGGATGAACGCTTTGGCGTGAAAGGCAGCGTCGGCATCGGTATTCCAGGCATGCCTGAAACCGACGACGGCACGCTGTATGCCGCCAACGTCCCTGCTGCCAGCGGCAAACCGCTGCGCGCCGATCTCTCTGCTCTCCTTGAACGCGACGTGCGTTTAGATAACGATGCCAACTGCTTTGCGCTCTCTGAAGCCTGGGATGATGAATTCCGTCACTATCCGCTGGTGATGGGGTTGATCCTTGGCACCGGCGTTGGCGGGGGAATTGTGATTAATGGCAAACCGATCACCGGGCGCAGCTATATCACGGGAGAGTTTGGTCATATCCGTTTACCGGTAGATGCGCTTGAGATCGTGGGACGCGATTTCCCGCTTACCCGCTGCGGCTGTGGTCAGCATGGCTGTATTGAGAACTACCTGTCAGGTCGTGGGTTTGCATGGCTTTACGAACACTTCTATCATCAGAAACTCGAAGCCCCTCAAATCATTACCCTGTGGGAGCAAGGCGATGCGCAGGCGCGAGAGCACGTTGAACGTTATCTCGATCTGCTGGCGGTGTGTCTGGGGAATATCCTCACCATCGTCGATCCGGATCTGCTGGTGATTGGGGGCGGGTTATCAAACTTTACCGCGATAACGGAGCACCTGTCCGGGCGTCTGCCCCGACATTTATTGCCAGTCGCCCGCGTGCCGCGTATTGAACGTGCGCGACACGGGGACGCAGGAGGCATGCGCGGAGCCGCATTCCTTCATCTCACCGACTAGTTTACGAGGTTACTATGCTGTCGCGTCGCCAGGGTCGACTCAGCCGTTTTCGCAAAAATAAACGCCGCTTACGTGAGCGCTTGCGCCAGCGGATCTTTTTCAGAGACAGAATGATGCCAGAAGCGATGGATAAACCCAGAGTGGTGGTGCTGACCGGGGCGGGGATCTCTGCCGAGTCCGGTATTCGAACCTTCCGTGCTGCGGACGGGTTGTGGGAAGAGCACCGTGTGGAGGATGTGGCAACACCAGAAGGCTTCGCCCGTGACCCGGATCTTGTGCAGGCATTTTACAATGCCCGCCGTCGTCAGCTTCAGCAGCCAGAAATAGCGCCTAATCTGGCGCACCTGGCGCTGGCGAAGCTGGAGGAAGCGCTGGGTGACCGTTTTCTGCTGGTTACGCAGAATATCGATAACCTGCACGAGCGAGCCGGCAACAAAAACATCATCCACATGCACGGCGAACTACTGAAGGTGCGCTGTGCCTGGAGCGGCCAGGTGCTGGACTGGAAAGAGGACGTGCTGCCTGAGGATAAATGTCACTGCTGCCAGTTCCCTTCGCGTCTGCGTCCGCATGTGGTCTGGTTTGGTGAAATGCCGCTGGGGATGGATGAGATTTACAGCGCGCTGGCCATGGCGGATGTGTTTATCGCCATCGGTACCTCAGGGCATGTCTATCCGGCGGCGGGGTTTGTTCACGAAGCGCGTCTGCACGGTGCGCATACCGTAGAGCTGAACCTCGAACCAAGCCAGGTGGGAAGCGAGTTTGAAGAGAAGCACTATGGGCTGGCAAGCGAGGTCGTACCCGAGTTCGTCGACAAGCTGCTCAAAGGTCTGTAATAGCGACAGTATGAAAAGGCACCCATTCAGTGGGTGCTTTTTTTTATAAACTCGTCCGCTGAAATTACCATTAATGATGTTTACTAAACCAGAATATAAGCCCTGTTAATTAGTGTGGATGCTATTATTTTGTGCATTCAATCAAAATAGTGCTTAATAATGCTCGTTATCGTGGTGTAGAAAGAGGATGCTAATAAATATAACGTCGATAAGGAGGATGGGATATGTACGGATTTATTGCGAGACAACCCATTTTTAACCCGGATATGAATACGGTAGCTTATGAACTGCTTTTCAGGGATGGGATGGCAAACCGTTTTCCGGATGTATCGGCAGAATATGCAACATCCAGAATGATATCCGACCATTTTTTATCTGTACCGTCTCAGCGTATCGCCGGGACACAGACCTTGTTTATCAACTTTCCATCCAGAATGGTCATCGACCGCAGCGGTGAAGCGCTGGACAAGGAGAGCGTGGTCATTGAGATCCTTGAAGATGCGGTTCCCGGCGAGGCGTTATTGCAGGCTGTGAAAGAGATGAATGCGCACGGATATCGCTTTGCGCTTGATGATTTTACCCTCGCGCCGGAATGGGACCGCTTTTTACCCTATATTTCTGTACTTAAATTTGATGTCAGAAATTATACCTTAGCGCAAATTCAGGATTACCTGCGTACACGTAAAAGCCTGACCCACCATATAAAGTATCTCGCTGAAAAAGTTGAGACTAAAGAGGAATTCAAACGCTATCGTGATGCCGGTTTTTCGCTTTTTCAGGGTTACTTTTTCTGTCGCCCTGAAGTGATTAAATATAAGCGCTTATCACAAAATCAACTGGCGATTTTCCGCCTGCAGATGGAAGTAGGGCGGAATAAACCTGATTTTCGGATCATCGAGTCGTTAATAAAAACCGATCTCACCTTGTCCTATAAAATCATGCGTTATATGAAACACACGGCGTTTAAACACGTCGGTGCATGCAATTTTAGCAAGTTAACGCTCAGCGAAGTCCTCAGGTATCTGGGGGAAAATCAGCTGCGACGCTTTGTTGCGGTGGTGGTGCTGGCCAGTGCCGGCAACGACACCGTCGACGAGCTGTATCCTCTGAGCATGATGCGGGGCAAATTCTGTGAGCTGATTGCAGAGAAGATGCCTGCGCCGGGGCTGGCGGAAAACGCGTTTATGTGTGGCCTGTTCTCTCTGCTTGATACCTTGCTTGAATTGCCAATGGCGGAGTTGATGAAGCAAATTGCGGTGCCGCAGGCTGTCAGCCAGGCCCTGTGTCATCAGGAAGGCGTGTTAGCCGATATGGTGGCGCTGTGCCGCCACTATGAACAGCAGGAGTGGGAGGAGGCGGCCAGGATAGCGAACGGTCTTGGGCTGTCGGATGATGACGTTGTGGATGCCATGAGAACGGCGACGATCTGGGCGGGGGAAAATGCGGCGGGTTAAGGCCCCTCACGGCGTGGCGACGTGAGGAGCCAGACTGCGGCCCTTATCGGCCGGCTTTTAATTTCTGGTAATACTCTTCATACAGACGGCTCGCATCGCCGACATCGTTTTGCCATTCACCTTTGCTGATGGTGTCGGCATCCGGGTAGAGGGACTTATCATTCGCCACTTCAGGCTTCAGCAGCTTGCGGGCGGCCAGGTTTGGCGTCGGGTAGCCAATGGTCTCGGCAACCTGCTTCGCCACGTCCGGGCGCAGCAGGAAGTTAATGAGCTTCAGGGCACCGTCAACGTTTTTCGCATTCGCAGGAATAGCCAGGCTGTCCATCCAGAAGATACCGCCTTCTTTCGGCCAGACGACCTCCAGCGGCGTACCGGCCTGACGCGCAACCCATGCAGAGCCGTTCCACACCATGCCGAGATTCACTTCCCCTTCCATATACGGATTCGCCGGGTTATCGGAGTTGAACGCCGCCACGTTAGGCATCAGTTTTTTCAGCTCGTTATAGGCCGCTTCAATCTCTTTCGGGTCCGTTGTGTTGCCCGAGTAACCCAGCTTGCGCAGCGCCACCTGGAACACTTCACGGGCATCGTCGGTTAACAGCAGGCTGCCTTTGTATTCAGGCTTCCACAGGTCGGCCCACTGGGTGACGGTTTTAGGATCGATTGCTTCGCTGTTAACCCCGATGGCGGTCGCACCCCAGATGTACGGAATGGAGTAGTCGTTGTTCGGATCGAACGGTTTGTTGAGCATCTGCGGATCGAGGTTGTTGAAGTTGGTCAGCTTCGACTTGTCGATCTTCTGGATCATGCCCTCTTTACGCATCTTGTCGACGAAGTAGGTCGATGGCACCACCAGATCGTACGCGCCGTCCTTGTACGTTTTAAGCTTGGCGTACATGGTTTCATTGGACTCGTAGGTGGAGTAGATGACCTTAATGCCCGTCTCTTTGGTGAACTGCTCCAGCAGACCCGGCGGCACATACTCAGTCCAGTTATAGAAGTAGAGCGTTTTGCTGTCATCAGCGTGCGCGACGCCCATTCCGAGCACCAGTGCCGCAGCGGCAAGCATTTTTTTCATTTCATTGTCCCCTGAGATTTTGTTTTATCACGAGCAATAATCTGGCTGGCAATCACCAGTACCAGAGAGAACACTAACAGTATGGTCGCCAGCGCGTTCACCTCAGGCGAGACGCCGACTTTCACCATCGAATAGATTTTCAACGGCAGAATTTCATAGCTCGGCCCGGTCACGAAAGAGGAGACCACAACGTCATCCATCGACAGAGTGAAGCTGAGCAGCCACCCGGCCGCGACGGCGGGCATCGCCAGCGGCAGGATAATTTTGCGCAAGATGGTCATCTCGCTGGCGCCGAGATCTTTTGCGGCCTCCAGCATACGCACATCAAAGCCTTTCAGGCGTGCATAGACCGTCACCACCACAAATGGCAGGCAGAAGGTGATGTGGGAAAACAGCAGCGACCAGAAGCCGAGTTGGACACCCAGCAGCATAAACAGTACCAGCAGAGAAATCGCCATGACGATATCCGGTGACATCATCACCACAAACAGCATGCCGCTGACGAACGGTTTACCGCGAAAGCGGTAGCGATACAGTGCCACGGCGGTGAGAGAACCAATCAGCGTGGCGAACGTTGCTGAAAAAATCGCCATCGTTAATGAGTGCTGCGCGGCCTGGAGCAGGCTGTCGTTGTTCATCAGCAGGCTGTACCAGTTAGTGGTAAAGCCCTGCCAGTTGATCCCGAAGCGTGAACTGTTAAACGAGTTCACGATCAAAATGATAATCGGAATATACAGGTAAGCGTAAATGGCGGTCATAAAACCGCCGCGAAGCAGTCGACCGATCATTCGAGTTCCACCTTCTTATTCAGCAGCCGTGAAGCGCGCCAGTAAACCAGCAGCATCAGACCCATCACCACCGTCAGCGTAATGCTGGTGGCGGAGCCGAACGGCCAGTCGCGAATGTTAAGGAACTGGCTCTTAATCACGTTTCCGATCAGCAGGTTTTTCGCACCGCCCATCAGGTCAGAGACGTAGAACAAGCCCATCGCCGGAAGCATCACCAGCAGACAGCCCGCGATAATGCCGGGCATCGTCAGCGGAATGATAATGCGGATAAAGGTCTGCAGCTTATTCGCCCCCAGATCTTTGGCCGCTTCCAGCAGCGGTTTATCCAGCTTCTCAATGCTGGAGTAGAGCGGCATCACCATAAACGGCAGCAGGATATAGACCAGACCAATAATCACCGCACCCGGGGTAAACATAATGCGGATTGGCGTATCAATCACTCCCAGCCACAGCAGAAACTCGTTCAGATAGCCTTTGGTGCTGAGGAAAATTTTCAGCCCGTAGATGCGAATTAAGGAGTTGGTCCAGAACGGCACAATCAGTAAAAAGAGCAGCAGCGGGCGGATTTTTTGCGGCAGACGCGCCAGGAACCACGCGAAGGGATACCCCAGCACCAGGCAGGCAACGGTGGCGATCAGCGCCATGTTCAATGAGTGCAGCAGCACATCAAAGTAGAGCGGATCGAGCAAACGTGAGTAGTTATCCAGCGTAAAGACCAGCGCCACAAAGTGGGCATCGTCGCGGGTCAAAAAGCTGGTGGCGATGATCATCAGGTTGGGTAAAAAGACAAACAACACAAGCCAACCGACGATCGTGGCAATCACCACATTCTGGAATTTACTTGTGTTCTTCATCAGCCAGCACAACCTCCCAGCTTTCTACCCAGTTAATAACCATTTTCTGATCGAGCGAGTGATCAAAGTCCGGGTCGTCCTCGTTAAAGAACTCGCTGACCATCACCATCTTACCGTTTTCCAGTTCGACAACGGATTCCAGCGTCATCCCCTTGTAATTACGCTCGCGGATATAGCCGATCAATCCTTCGGCTTGCGCATTGCCGTGGATCTCCTCGACGCGCAGATCTTCCGGGCGTAACAACACGTTGAGCTTTTGTCCCTTCTCAACGGCAAAGTTAACGGTGATATTGCACTCGCGGCCTTCGACATTCGCCCGAACGCGCTGCTCATCC
This sequence comes from Enterobacter cloacae complex sp. 394F7, assembly GCF_057320385.1. Classification (NCBI taxonomy): domain Bacteria; kingdom Pseudomonadati; phylum Pseudomonadota; class Gammaproteobacteria; order Enterobacterales; family Enterobacteriaceae; genus Enterobacter; species Enterobacter cloacae complex sp. 394F7. The sequence goes on from NZ_JBXWCS010000008.1 coordinate 249,355, forward strand.
AGACGCTCGATAACCGTGGCGTTGAAGATATTGATCTCGCCAATGAAGCTCGCCACAAACAGGTTTTTCGGCTCTTCGTAGATTTCGCGCGGCGTGCCGTCCTGCTCGATTTTGCCATCACGCATCACCACGATACGGTCGGACATGGTGAGCGCTTCTTCCTGGTCATGCGTCACAAAGACGAAGGTGATGCCGAGCTTACGCTGCAGGGCCTTAAGCTCGTTCTGCATCTGCTTGCGCAGTTTGTAGTCCAGCGCGGAGAGGGACTCATCCAGCAGAAGCAGACGCGGTTTGTTAACCACCGCGCGGGCGATGGCCACACGTTGCTGTTGGCCACCAGACAGCTGATGCGGTTTGCGTTGAGCAAACTCCTCCAGCTGTACCATCCGTAGCGCCTCGGTCACGCGCGGCGGGATCTCACTGGCCGGTGTTTTTTGCATCCGAAGACCAAACGCAACGTTTTCAAACACGGTCATATGCGGGAACAAAGCATAGCTTTGAAAGACGGTGTTAACGTGACGATCTTCAGCGGGGACCTGGGTAATGTCCTGCTTTTCAAGGTGGATATGGCCGCTATCGACGCTTTCCAGCCCGGCGATAAGGCGCAGTACAGTTGTCTTGCCGCAGCCAGAAGGGCCAAGCAGCGTGAGGAATTCACCATCATTGATGGTCAGGTTGAGGTCGGAAATGACATCTTTACCATCAAAACTTTTACGAATTCGTTCCAGTTGCACCAGCGGTGAACGTGAACGGGATTGAGTATTCAATTTTTGCGCTGTCCCATATAGACGCTCCGGGCAGCAGACCGAAGCGGGGTTTGTGTGTAACCACCTTGGTGACTCGTAATGAGGGCGGACATTCTACGGCAAACCACTGTAATCGCCAATCCTTGTCACTGATTCATAAGCTACATTTACTGACGTACACGATATAAACGGAAAATATTCTCGTTTGCGGGATAAAAGTGACCTGACGCAATATTTGCGTTTTGATGCTTATTGATAATGTTGTCACAAAAAGTGAGGGTGACTGCATGGATAAATTACTTGAGCGTTTTTTACAGTACGTTTCGCTGGATACCCAATCTAAACCGGGTGTCCGCCAGGTGCCAAGCACCGAAGGCCAGTGGAAGTTATTAAACCTGCTCAAAGAGCAGCTTGAGGCCATGGGGCTGGTCAATGTCACCCTGAGCGAAAAAGGCACTGTGATGGGAACGCTGCCTGCCAACGTCCCCGGTGATATTCCGGCGATTGGCTTTATCTCCCATGTCGACACCTCTCCGGATTTTAGCGGTAAACATGTTAATCCGCAGATTGTGGAAAACTACCGTGGCGGTGACATTGCGCTGGGAATAGGTGACGAAGTGCTTTCGCCGGTGATGTTCCCGGTGTTGCATCAGCTGCTCGGGCAGACGCTGATCACCACGGATGGCAAAACGCTGCTGGGGGCGGATGACAAAGCGGGTATCGCGGAGATCATGACGGCACTGGCGGTGCTGAAAGGAAAAAATATTCCGCACGGTGATATCCGTGTGGCCTTTACGCCGGATGAAGAGGTGGGCAAGGGGGCGAAACATTTTGATGTCGAGGCCTTTAACGCGCAGTGGGCCTATACCGTGGACGGCGGTGGCGTGGGCGAACTGGAATTTGAAAACTTCAATGCCGCGTCCGTGACCATCAAAATTGTGGGTAATAATGTACATCCTGGCTCCGCCAAAGGTGTGATGGTGAATGCGCTGTCGCTGGCGTCCCGTATTCATGCGGAAGTCCCGGCGAATGAGAGCCCGGAGCAGACCGAAGGTTATGAAGGTTTTTATCACCTGACCAGCATCAAAGGCACGGTGGACAGCGCGCAGATGCACTACATCGTGCGTGACTTTGACCGTAAAGCGTTCGAAGCGCGCAAGCGTAAGATGATGGAAATCGCGAAGAAGGTGGGTAAGGGGCTGCATCCAGACTGCTATATTGAGCTGATTATTGAAGACAGCTACTACAATATGCGCGAGAAGGTCATGGAGCATCCGCATATCCTGGATATCGCCCAGCAGGCCATGCGCGACTGCGATATTGAACCGGTGCTGAAGCCGATTCGCGGCGGCACCGACGGTTCGCAACTGTCCTTCATGGGATTGCCGTGCCCGAATCTCTTTACCGGGGGATACAACTACCACGGTAAGCATGAGTTTGTGACGCTGGAAGGGATGGAAAAAGCGGTGAAGGTGATTGTGCGGATTGCGGAGTTAACCGCGAAGCGTTAGCCACATTAAGCCGGGTGGCGGCTTCGCCTTACCCGGCCTTGTATTATCCTCCCGTACAGAAAGAACCGGCCAGTTCTTTCTGTCAGGCAGTCCACATGCCGTACCCGGCCTTAGGCCACGAGCCTGT